>JAFTHD010000179.1 GCA_017457585.1 Bacillota bacterium
AGATTATCAATGTGAAATGTTCTAAAATATTATTTCAAAAACCTTGACAGGTGTCCACTTTCGTATTATTATCAAGAAAATCATAGACAACTGTCAAAGTTTCGTCAAGTATTTCGCAGCAAATTTTATTGTAACATCCCAACGGATCGTTGCATTTATTTTTAGGATTGTGTTAGCACTCGCCGGCCGCGATTGCTAACAAGACAAGGAGGCACATATGTTAGTAGTACCCGTTTATAAGAAGATGGCTATGCCATATTCGGATATATACTTCCAGTTGGATGAGTTCCGCAACCTGACTCGCGGCAAGGTTGTCATGGATGAAAAGGTGGTAATTCTAATCCTCAGAGAGGATCAGAAGCGCGACGAATGGACGGACGACAGCTTCTACCCGATCGGTATCAGCGGAGTCGTCAAGGAGATCAGTCCTTACGGCTACATCTGCGTAAAGACCATGAACAGGGTAAACATCGACATGGTCGGTTTCGATCCGGACGACACCATTTCCCTGACAATTTCAAGGAGGCCGGATTTCCAAGATCTGGACGAAGCCGAGTCATACCGCAAGCTTCAGGCTCTCCGCCAGGAGGTTCTCAAAGTTTCGGAAGGCTTCGAGGTGGCAGACTGGTTCAAGGCCCTCGTTGAGCGAGTCGATTCCATCGGAACCATCGCAGGACTTCTCTCCTACTGGATGAAGAATACCAACGAAGACATTTACGAAATCATCGAGACGGACAGTCTTGCGGAGCGCACCTCGAAGCTGGAAAAGATGCTCTACGAATTTCTGGAGGTCGCTCGCGTGACGGGAGAAGCCACCGCTTCCCAGCAGGAGGAGTACCAGAACATCTACAAGGAATCGGCCATCAAAAAGCAGATGGAGTACCTTCAGAAAGAGCTGGATCAGATGCACCCGGAGAACGTGACAGATATACAGCGTTTCGAGCAAAAGATCGCAGAGTCCGGCATGAACGAGACAGCCATGAAGGAAGCGGAAAAGGTTCTTGGCAGGCTGAAGCAGGAGGGAAAGCAAAGCCCCGAGACCGGCATGCTCTATGACTACCTCGACTTCCTGACAGGGCTTTCCTGGAAGAAGGAAGAAGCGAAGTTCATCGATCTGGCAGACGCACGCAGAATTTTGGATGAAGATCACTATGGACTGAAGAAGGTAAAGCAGCGTATGATACAGCAGATTGCCGTAATGAATCTGAAGCGCCAGCAGCAGGGATCGATTCTCCTGCTCGTAGGGGCTCCCGGAACGGGCAAGACCAGCATCGGCAGGAGCGTTGCAAGAGCCCTGGGCAGAGAGTACGTCCGCGTCAGCCTGGGCGGCGTCCGGGATGAAGCTGATATCAGAGGTCACAGGAGAACTTACATAGGCGCAATGCCCGGCCGCATCATGGACGGCATTCACAAGAGCGGCGTATCAAACCCTGTCATGGTGCTTGATGAGATCGACAAGCTTTACGCGTCCTTCAACGGCGACCCTGCCAGCGCACTGCTCGAGGTTCTCGACCCGGAGCAGAACAACACCTTTACCGACCACTACATGAACGTGCCGTACGATCTTTCCGGCGTCATGTTCCTGTGCACGGCCAACTCGACGGATACGATTCCCGCTCCCCTTCTCGACCGTATGGAAGTGATCGATTTCAACGGGTACACGCCAGACGAGAAGCTTCACATCGCGACAGAACACCTGCTTCCTAAGGCGATGGAGGCTATGGGTATCCCGGAAGGGAAGCTTCACGTTAGCCGTGATACGCTCGACGCGATTATATCCGATTACACCCGCGAGTCTGGCGTCCGCGGTCTGAGAAAGAGAATTGATACCCTTTGCAGGGCGGCTGCCGTAAAGATTGCGGAGGATCCGCACAAGACCTACGAAGTCACGCCGGAAATGCTCAGAGAGGATCTGGACATGAGACCTGTACGTCACGGTCAGGTGCTGAGCGATGTGAAACCGGGTGTCGTGACCGGGCTTGCATGGACGCAGGTTGGCGGTGAGATTCTTTACATAGAGACCGTATTGACAAAGGGTTCCGGGAATCTCACGATAACGGGACAACTTGGAGACGTGATGAAGGAGTCTGCGCAGATTGCGGTCAGCATCGTCAAGTCCATGTTCCCTGAGCGGGCAGGACTGTTCAAAGAGAACGACCTTCACATCCATGTACCCGAGGGGGCTGTTCCAAAGGACGGCCCGTCAGCCGGCATTACACTGACGACGGCGCTCGCCTCCCTTGTTACCGGGGTGCCGGTTGACCCTCACATTGCCATGACCGGCGAGGTATCATTAAGAGGCGCCGTTACACCGATCGGCGGTCTCCCTGAGAAGCTGATGGCTGCCCAGAGAGCCGGCGTAAAAAAGGTGTTCATCCCTGCCGAAAACGTCGATGACCTTCGAGATGTGGCAGAGGAAGTCAAATCTCAGCTTGAGATCGTTCCCGTAAGCAACGTGTCCGAAGTCCTGGAGCACACCGGTCTCCTCGGTGCTTCCGATATTGCAAGAGCCGTATAGTGCAGAAGACGCGAAGTCTAATTCATATATAACCTCTTTAATCGAGGAGGGGCGCGATTCATTCACAAAAGTTCGCCCCTCCTCTCTTCGAAAGTTTACCATTTCGTTGTTGATATTTCCCCTTGTTTCGAGTAGACTATAGTCAGAAAGACCAGCTTAGTCATTCTGGTCATATGATTGGAGGTGTATCCTATGAAACAGGTGAATATATTGGAAGCAAAGACGGATTTCTCGAAACTGATCCGCATGCTTGAAACAAAGAAAGAGGACTACATTACGGTTGCTCGCAACGGCAAGCCCGTCATCAAGATGACGCTCATTAATGAGACACCTGTCTCCAACCGCATCGGAATCGCAAAGGGCAAATTTACATTGCACGGGGATTTTGATGCCGATAACGACGCCATCGCCGATCTGATGTCAGGAGGTGCACTATGAATCTTCTCCTTGATACGCATATCGCTATATGGGCGCTGGATGATGCTCCGCAGCTTTCTGAAAAAGCGCGGGAACTAATCATGGATTCTAACAACACGATTTACTACAGCACAGTTTCTGTCTGGGAAGTTATGCTGAAGCATGCCCGTCGCCCTGATGAAATTCCCTTTGACGAAAGGGACTTCAGCGAATGCTGCCAATCAGCCGGATTCATTTCACTTGGACTTGCTGACAAACACATCCTTGCGGTCAGCACGCTTTCCCGCCCGGACAATAATGTGAAGGAGCATAACGATCCTTTTGACCGGCTCCTTATCGCCCAGGCAAAAGTAGAAAACCTGTCATTCCTCACACATGACGAACTGATACCGGACTATAACGAGCGATGCGTTATTCCCGTATAAACAGCGAAAGACCGGAGCACGCGTGCTCCGGTCTTTCGCTGTCCGTATCTAATTTATATTTATATTTATGTTTTCACCCTGCCATTAAACCTGCAGCAGGTGCTTTCTTATCAGACGATTCACCTGGGTCGTCAGTTCTTTAACCGAGTGTGTCTCTTCGCTTTCGAGAAGATACCTGAAGGTGGTCAGGATCATCGATGTCATGATGGCAGTCTGATACTCGATATCGTCTCCCTCAGAATCCGCGCTCTTTCTAAGAAATCCGCCAAACTTGTCCCTCATCAGCCTTTCCATCTCCGAATAAAGATCGTTCTCTTCATCACGAACTCGCCACAGGGCTATAATCATGTTCCTGTCTTTACGAAAGTTTTCGGCCATCCCTTCAACGCTCTTAAACACTAAATCAGGATTGCTTCTGTTCTTCAGGCTCGATGTGAGAAGTTGCTCAAAGCGCGCCATCACTGTCTCGTTCAGTTTTGAAACCAGATCGTACTTTGAATCGTAATGCCTGTAAAAAGTAGTCCTGTTGATCAGGGCTTCATCGAGAATATCCTGAACCGTTATTTCTGAAAAGCTCTTCTTTTCGAGCAGCTTGAGAAAGCTGCCCTGTATATTCCGCTCCGTTTTGATTACGCGAAGATCACTCTTGTTCACCTTCTTTTCCTCCGTTCCAATAGTTAAATTAGCAAATTTTTTGAAGATGCGCAACAGAAACACGACAATTTGTTGTTTAAACAACGCAATGAGGTTTTTTAGTGATTGAAGGCTCCTGGGATTAACTTTAAGATAGCCTCAGAAAACAAAGAAAGCTAAAGCACACCGACTAAAGGAGGTACGAAAATGGAAGCAAATAAAATCAAAGGATTGGCAAAAGGACTTAAACTCGATAACGGCGCTGAGCTGACTTACTGCGAACGCGGCGAGGAAAACGAAAAGATTCTAATCATGCCCGGATTCTTTTTTCACACATTCATGCCGCTTATGGAAGGTCTGGCAACAAGGTATCATGTGTATGGAATTATCATGAGATTCGACGGTCCCGGAGATGAACTCAACGAAGATGGCAGCATAAACTGGTGCCGTCAGTGGGGCAAAGATGTATATGATTTCTGCACAAAGATGAACATCGACAAGTTCGATTACTTCGGAAAGTGCCACGGCTCCATTCCTGGCTGGTATCTTGTCAAGGAACATCCCGAAATGCTCAACTACTTCGCAAGTTTCTTCCTTGCACCCCATGTTAAGGAGCAGAACTCAGCCAATTTCCTGAGTATGAAAGACGGTGTTGAAGCATTCATGGCAAAGGGAATCAGAAAGGTTCAGGAAGGACTCGCCAAGAAGATGGAAGAAGCCGCAGCCATCGGTATGACTGCCGCAAACCCCGAGGCCGCCGCCAAGCAGCAGCTTATTATCTCCACCTATGCTAATTCGCCAGAGAAAATTTGGGACAGCAAAGAAAGCTGCGCAGAAACCATGAGCAGCACGAAGATCCCTGTATGCTACCTGTTTGGAACGGACGACGAATTTTTCGATGATCACTATGACAGCAACATGTGGGCCATCCGCAATACTCCGGGATCAAGAACGATTATCCTTCAGGGTGAACGTCATCTGATGGAGCTTGATTGCCCTGAACGCGTTGTAGGCGCCGCTCTTGACTTCTACGATGAATGTGAGAAAGGCTACTACAAGGAACTTGTTGAATAGCACGCGCACATTAAATAAGAGTTGTCCCGTCTTCGGGGCAACTCGGTATATGTTGCATTTTAGAGGTGAATATAATGAAAAAAACAATGCTTGATAGGTGGTGCGGTGAGCCCTGGCTTCACGCAACATACTTTCTTGGGATCATCATGCTGAATATTTTGCTCATCTTCTGGTCAAGTTGGAGCGTTCCGCAGCGGCTCATGGGGCTGCTTACCGTTTTCCTTCCGCTGCACATTTTCGAAGAGCTGACATGGCCCAATGGCTTTCAGTACATGATGAACAAAATTGTCCAAAAATCCGGCAACCCTTTGGCCTACCCTGAAAACAGACTGACGGATATGATTACGAACTTCGGTGCAGAATTGCTCTTCATTCTGCTTACATTCATAACTCCCCTGATCGGAAATAAGGGCGTTGTTTTTATCATATTCTTTGGCATAGGTGAGACAATCGTACATACCGTATTCAGCATATTATCATATTCTCACTATCGGGCATCGGGCAAGAAAACGCTCTATTCTCCCGGTTTTGTTACCGCTTGGTGCCTGCTGCTTGAAACCGGCGTTTACGGTGCCTACTGGCTGTGCAATTCCGGTGCGTTTCTGAAGTCGGACCTTTGGGGACTTGCACTTGTCGCCTTCCTCATTATTTTCATGATACGGCTTCCGTTTATAATCTCTTTCAAAATCAGAAGCACGCGCTTTGCATATGAATCGAAGGGTTACTTCGAAAAGTTCGAGCAACAATAACGCCCGCTACAGAATGCCGCGACCCATGATGTAGGCAGCCTCGATTGCTTCCGGCTTGCCTTCGTGCTCTTTGTGTCCCAGCATACCGCCTACCAGCAGCCTGCCGGCATCTTCCCAGCCCATACGCTGAATATATCCGTCGTAATACTGATTGATCAGCTGGAAGTTGGCGTCGTGATCCTCTTCTGCAGGAACGATCATCATAAGCTTCTTCGGCGTAAGGTTTACCTGATAGGCAGGTGTTCCGTCCTCTGTCGTCCCTTCCATTACTGCAAAGAGGCGGTCGATAACGACCTTCAGCTGCGCCGTGAAAGCCCACCAGTACAGCGGTGAGGCAAAGACGATGATGTCCGCTTCACGGAAGTAACGGTAGATGATATCCATATCATCCTTCTGGCAGCATGGACTGTCAAAATCTTTGCCGCCGCCCAGGCAGCCGACGCATGGATGAATATTCATAGAACGTATATCGCAGCGGTTCACCAGGTTGCCCGCTTCAGACGCACCCTTTATAAATGCTTCAATCAGCGCAACCGTATTACCCTTCGGCGTAGGACTGCCGTTCAGAACCAAAAGCTTTTTCATTTGTAACGCCTCCTCGCAACATGAAATTTCTAACTGTCCGGCTATTATAACACAATCGCCGGGCAGTTTCTATCTGCTGAGGGCATTAGCCCAAAAGCATGGGTGTATTAACCGTCAAAAGTCATCGCGCAAACGCCCCTGCCAGAGCCCCGTGTTTACTGCTGGAATGTCACTGTCACGAGAACCGTCCACTCGTTTTCCACTTCGCTTTCCTCCCTTGAAGCATAGTACTCTTCCACTTCATCGGGGCTAAGTGCAAGCAGCCCGTCTTCTCCCATATATCTCACGGCCACCGGAATTTCTTCTCCCGGCTTCACATCCACCGGATCCATCAGGTTGCTGCTCGCATACATTTCACTATGAGAAATCTCATCCTTACCCATAAGCTTTATATCGCTTGCACTGATCTTTGTCATTCCTGCCGTTCCGATCGTCACACTGCCGGTGCCCTTTTCTGAATCATCTATGAATATAATGCTTCCCTCCAGGTCATCTTGATCCTGCAGCTCCGCTTCAAGCTGCGGGGCTGTCGTCGTGTCCAGCCTGCCGTCCAGGGCCACCGTCAGTTCCGTGCCGTTCTGAGTCTTGTTGATTTTCATAACTGTTACCTCCAGATTTCAGATTTTTACCTTAATGCGCCTCTGCGGGACTTGGTATCTCTCCGGCAGCGTTTCCACTTGCCATATCCTTACTTATTGATTATACTCTTCGTGTGTACGATACG
>JAFTHD010000180.1 GCA_017457585.1 Bacillota bacterium
ATTTGCTGTCCTTAACCATGTTCTCATAGGCATCCTTCGAAAAGTAGCAGGAGTGCGCCTTTTCGCCGTGGATGATCAGCACAGCACTTCTGATCTCGTTCGAATACTTAAGGATAGGCTGATTCATAAAGGACTCGCACCCTGTAACGTTCCATCCTTCATTGGAGTTGAGTGATCTCTCGTGATATGCCCTGCCCTTGTAATATTCGCTGTAGTCCTTCACAAAGAAAGGTGCATCCTCAGGAACGGGAAGAGGCAGACATCCTCCGGCACGCTTGTAAGAGCCGTTCTTTAAGTCTTCCAGGCGCTGCGCAGCCATTGCTTTCTTTTTCTCGTAACGCTGCTCTTCGGAATCCTCCGAATCGAAATATCCGTTTGCATTGACTCTGGTCATGTCATACATGGTCGAAGCGACCGTAGCTTTGATCCTGGGATCTAACGCTGCAGTGTTAAGCGCCATGCCTCCCCATCCGCAGATGCCGATTATACCGATGCGCTCAGGATCGACCTTATCGTTAAGTGAAAGGAAGTCAACCGCAGCCATGAAGTCCTCGGTATTGATGTCGGGAGAAGCCATGTATCTCGGCTCTCCTGAACTCTCGCCCGTGAATGAAGGATCAAATGCAATCGTAAGGAAACCTCTTTCCGCCATGGTCTGCGCATAAAGGCCTGAGCACTGCTCCTTAACCGCGCCGAAAGGACCGCTGACCGCGATAGCGGGAAGCTTCCCTGTTGCATCCTTCGGCACATACATATCTGCTGCCAGCGTGAAGCCGTAGCGGTTTACGAAAGTTACCTTGCTGTGGTCTACCTTTTCGCTCTTCGGAAATGTCTTGTCCCATTCGTTTGTCATAGTTTTATCCTCCGTGTTTTTTTATACTGTTTCCTTCTCTGCTTTCCGGATAAGGTAATCTATCCGGTCCACTTTTCTCTGGCTCTCGTGCATCTCGTCGACCAGATTGCACCGGCAGCATTTGAGATACCTGATAAGTTCCGCCTTCTGCCCCGATTCGTAGAGCATCTTCGCCTTTTTCTCCTGTTCAGTGCTGCATCCGATGTCTGAGAGGCTGTCTATCATAGCTTTCAGATCCATACTCAAATCTCCGCATAAACTTTGTTACTGCCGTTCTGAGTTCAGTATAAGGGGTTGTCTGAAATTGCGCTAATGAATAAAATACATATCAGATATTCTGTTTTGGAATATCATGGAAAGGGGCGTCATATGGAGATAAAGAACCTTCGCTATTTTCTCGCGGTTGCAAGAGAAGAGAACATGACGCGTGCGGCTGAGACTCTGCACGTTACACAGCCGACTTTGTCGAAAGCGCTGAAGAGCCTTGAAGACGAGCTCGGCAAAAAGCTCTTCACCCGTCACAGCTTCTCCATCAAGCTGACCGATGAAGGCATGCTCCTCCGTGACCGCGCAGAAGACCTTATAGCAATGGCCGATAAGATAGAGCAGGAATTCATCACGCTTGACGATATAACAGGCGGCGATATCTATTTTGGTCTCGGAGAGTCATATCAGATCGCCCTTCTCGCGCGCGAAATAAAGAAGCTCAAAGACAGATACCCTTCCTTCACTTACCACATAACAAGCGGCGATACGGAGCAGGTAACGGAGAAGCTCGATAAGGGCATCCTTGATTTTGGGGTGATCTGCGAGACCCCCGACAAGAACAAGTATGAATCCCTGATCTTCCCTGCATCTGACCGCTGGGGAGCGGTAATGCTCAAGAGCCACCCTCTTGCAAAGAAAAAGAGCATAAAGGTCACTGACCTGATCGGCCAGCCTCTCTTCTGCTCCGAACAAAGCTGGAACATAGAGATTCCGGA
>JAFTHD010000181.1 GCA_017457585.1 Bacillota bacterium
AGATGATTCATATACAGGAAGCCTCGAGCAGGCAGCAGCTTACAAAGAAAGTAAAGAAACGAGGCTGCTTGTAGGCGTATCAAGGCCTGGCACGTATTACCTGCGCGGTTATGTCGGTGGAGTATATGAGGACGGCAGCTGGAACGAAATCGATCAGGAACGCTACGGAGATTATCATGAGGGACTCTTCGCGTGGCTCTCTGCGCATAACTTCTCGCCTTTTTCGCAGAACAGTGACTACCTCAGGCTTTTGATGGCATATAACGGTAAGGACGCGGATGAGATGAGCACTTCGTTAAGTGTAATCAACCGCGACGCCAATCGGAAGTTCCTTTATACACCATACGGTCTCACCGGTGAGACTGTTTCACGGTTGGATGATTTCAATCGTGACATGAATGTGTATCAGAAGGGAGATAGTGAGAAGGACTTCATGACCTATGGAGTATATGCGTACGACATGTCCACATCCCTCGCTGTAATGAATCCTGCTTGGATGAAAAATGACGATGTATCAAATGAGGTAAAAGGATTCAAGGAAGCGCAGGAAGAGTATCGTCAGTTTGTGTATGACTCCTATCTGGATGTACCGAAGGATATAAAGCAGTTCTTCAACGACAAATTTGATAGTGGTGATTCAGGGAATTATATCAATATGACGATTGATATCAGAAACTGGCTGGCGGATGAGGAGACTGCGAAGGCAGGCGGCACATCATTCAGCGCCAAAATCGATACGGATTACCTCTATTACTTCCTCGGCGAACAAAGAATCGGGAATTCATCTTTCTATGCATCGGCAGCCGTCATGATGTACAGATATCTGGGGATCCCGGCGCGGTATGCAGAGGGGTATCTGGCAAACGTGTCAGAGAAGGACACAAAGGGAGTAAACAAAAAACTTACTGAGCGATATCAATGTAGCCTTACAGGCGAGGATGTGCATGCATGGGTTGAAATCTACAAGGATGGAATCGGATGGATTCCGGTAGAAGTAACCCCGGGATATTACGATGATCTTGTGATTCCACAGGATAGCACGCAGAACAAGAAGGCGGAAGATCAGCAACAGACACAGCCGCCGCCGCAAGTCAATCCGCCGAAGCAGGATCCGCCTCCACAGGAGGAGCCAAATGACAGCGGGAACAACGGAATGCGGATTGCCAAGTTTCTATTGATGGTGAGCATCATCCTTCTGGTACTTCTTATGACAGCCATGCTTCTGCGAAGGATAATAGTGCTGAGAAGAAGGAAAAGAAGACTGTATGGGGATGATATAAATATTGCCATGAGAGAACTGTTGCAATTCATAAAATGTATTCTCTCAGCAGGGGGCAGGACAGAGGATGATATCCCGGAGGAGGAAACAGAGATTCTGATGACTTACAGATTCAGAGACGGGATTGTCACACATGAGAATTATGAGAGATTAAGAGACTATGCCTACGCAATCCAAGATGAGACGTACAGAGAGCTCAATCGCAGAGGCAAACTGAAATTCCTCGTTATACAGGTTCTGAAATAGCGAACCGTTGAGATATATATGGAAGTGTATTACAGAAGAGAAAGAGAGAGTAAGATGAAACGGGTAAAGAAAAGTGTTGCAGTTTTACTGGCGATTCTGACGGCAGTTGCATACATGCCGGCGATGTCGCTGCCTGCTTATGCTGCACCGGATAACGGAAGCTCGGATAATGATGAATCAAAGCTGATTTATCTGACAAGCTACATTCAGACGGTAGATGAGAAATCAGGGCAGGTACAGCAAAAACAAACGACAAAACTAACGGGAGTTGTTACCGAAAAGGGCGAGCACTCCTTTACAGTAGATGATGAATACAAGTTTTCTGATGTAGGCGTGGAACTGGAGTTTGCAGAGGGCGATACTTTGGATATCGAATATTATGAGAGTGGTTCGGATCCAAAGGGTGTAAGGGCAATTGATTATGCCACGGAGAGCGCCTCCATAACAGGGATTGAGGGAAGAACTGTTACACTTTCTTCAACCATTGCAAATGATGATGCCGATGATTCAGAAGATGAAGGGACTGCGCCGGAAACATTCGTCACATTTGCGATGTAGATCCGGATCAGATGTGGGCGACAGAGGAAGCCAAGGGTGCACTTTCAGCGGCAATCGAAGCAGCGAAGAAGGTTGCTGAGAATGCGGATGCACTCATTGAAGAGATCGCGAAGGCAAAGGATGATGTGACAGGTGCGAAGGAGGCCTACGAAGGCAGCCAGAAGCCTGGCACGCCGGACAAGACCAAGCTGGAAGATATGATCGAAGCGGCAGGTGAAACAGGCGTGACAGTATCTGCAGACGGTCTGGATAAAGATCCGACGGAGCTTTGGGTGACGGAAGAAAGAATGAACGCATTCCGTTCTGCGTTAGCTGATGCAGAAGCTCTGATGGCAGACGATAAGGCGACGATCAAGCAGATAAAAGCTCAAACAGAAGCTTTGGATGAGGCCATCAAGTCGCTGAAGGCCGATGCAAAGGCAGGTACGCCGGATAAGTCAGCCCTCGAAGCTTTGCTGAAGGATGCAAAGGATGCCGCAAATAATATAATGATTTCAGAGAACGGTGGAACAGACGTTGAAGCAAGTGACATCTGGGTAACCAGGGAGGTCATGGAGACATTTGATGCTGCAGTGAAGAAGGCAGATGAAGTTATAGGAAATGCGGATGCCACCATGGACGAAATCGATGCAGCAGCAGAGAACTTAGCTGAATCGATAGAACTTCTGAACAGGTCAAAAGCGAAGGGAGCACCGGACAAAACAGCGCTTATAACAGCCATTGCAAATGCCCAGGCAGCAAGAGATGCAGTCGTTGTATCGGAAGCAGGAGATGGCAGCGATATTGATCCGGATGAGAACTGGATCGACGTATCAAGCGCAGAGAAGATGGACGAAGCCATCAAAGGAGCGATAGCAGTTCTTGAGGATGATGGAGCTAAGATCAGTGAAATTGCAAGTCAGGTAAAGAAACTGACGGCCATCGTAAGCAAAATCACAGGGAAACCTGGAACACCGGATAAGGGTGGACTTACAAGTGCAGAATCAGAGGCGAAGCTGATAGAAGGGAATATAAATGTAACTTCAGAGGAT
>JAFTHD010000182.1 GCA_017457585.1 Bacillota bacterium
GAGACGGCGGTCAAGATACTGAACCGGGATGTGGCCCACAAGTTCAGCGAGCTTCTGTCAAGGGACATAGGCCTTGACCAGAAGGTGGTATTTGAGAATCAGACGGAGCGGTATTCTAAGGCAGGCAAGGCCATAGAGGAAAAGTCGAGAAAGGCAGAGGAACTCCACGCGCAGGACATGGAGGCTGCAAGAGAAGCTGCAAAAGAGGCGGCGAGGGAAGGCAGGCAGGCTCAGAACGCGGCACAGGAGGGATTTGCCCCGGGTCAGGGCGGCCAGAAGCCGTTCAGAGGCAAGAGACGCGACAGGTATACGCCGGTTAACGGTAATATCATTATGGGAAGTGCCATAACCGGAGAGGCAATACCGATAGGAGAAGTAACTTCCGAGAGCGGAACGGTTGTAATCGAGGGAGAACTCTTCAACAAGGACTCCAGAACGACAAAATCCGACAGCAAGCTGGTGTCCCTCTACGTTACGGACAAGAGAACGAGCATATGCGTGAAGGCCTTTACCGTGAACCAGAAGTGGGAGGACATCAACAGCAACTTCAAAAGCGGCGATGGAATCAGGATCAAAGGGCAGGCTCAGTGGGACAGATTCGATAACTGCGTAACCATCATGGCGGATTCCATCGAGAAGATGGAAAAGAAAGAGAGAATCGATACCTATCCGGAGAAGCGAGTGGAGCTTCACGCCCACACCAAGATGAGCGCAATGGACGGCTTTAACGATGTGAAGAGGATGGTTAAGACGGCGGAGAAGTGGGGCCACAAGGCGGTTGCCATAACGGACCACGGCGTTGTCCAGGCCTTCCCGGATGCGTCCCATGCCGCGAAGGATATCAAGATCTTATACGGATGCGAAGGATATCTTCTGGAAGATAAGGACCTTATCGATAAAGACGGCAATATCAATTACAAGGGCAGACCGACCAATCACGTGATCATCTTTGCGAAGAACAGAACGGGACTGAAGAACCTGTATAAGCTGGTTTCTTTCTCCCACCTGAATTACTTCTATAAGAGACCGAGGATTCCGAAGTCGGTGCTCACAAAGTACAGGGAAGGACTCATTGTGGGTTCCGCCTGTGAAGCTGGAGAGATCTACAGGGCCACCATCGGCAATGCAGATGAGGCTGAGCTTGAAAGACTGGTGAACTTTTACGATTACCTGGAGATTCAGCCGCTCATCAACAACAGGTTCCTCATAAAGAACGGAATGGTAAAGGATGAAGAGGAACTGAAGCGCAACAACATGCGCATCATCCAGCTTGGAGAAAAATACGATAAACCCGTCGTTGCAACATGCGATACCCACTACTTTGACGAGGAGGAAGCCCTCTACAGGAGAATCCTCATGGCAGGTCAGGGCTTCAAGGGCGTAGAGGGTGATGAGGGCCTCTACTTCAGAACTACAAACGAAATGATGGAGGAATTCTCATATCTCGGCGAGGAAAAGGCCTACGAGGTTGTCATCAGGAACACCAATATGGTGGCAGACTGGATAGAGCCTATGATGCCTGTACCGGATGAGAAGTGTCCGCCTCACATAGACGGAGCAGACGACGATCTGAGAAAGGCCTGCGAGGAGCGGGCAGCCCAGATGTACGGTTCCCCTTTGCCCGATAAAATCCGTGAGCGCCTGGACATAGAGCTGAACTCCATCATCGCCAACGGATACGCCGTCATGTACAGGTCGGCAGAGCTTCTCGTAAAGAAGTCCCTGAGCGACGGATATCTGGTAGGTTCAAGGGGATCCGTAGGATCGTCTTTCGCCGCCACCATGTCCGGCATTACCGAGGTAAATCCACTGGAGCCTCACTACCTGTGCCCGAATTGCAAGCACATGGAGTGGGGAGATTCCATAGAGTACGACTGCGGCGTTGACATGCCGGATAAGATTTGCCCTGAGTGCGGCACACCGTACAGGAAGGAAGGCTTCAAGATACCGTTCCAGACCTTCCTGGGATTTAACGCGGACAAGGAGCCCGATATCGACCTGAACTTTGCAGGAGAATATCAGGGCAGGGCGCAGAAGTACGTTGAAGAGATCTTCGGACCGAAGAACGTGTTTAAGGCAGGGACCATAGGCACCATCAAGGACAAGACGGCCTTTGGATACGTTGCCAAGTACTTTGAAGAGCGGGAGATGAACGTCAACAAGTTCGAGCTTGATCGTCTGGCCTCCTGCTGCGAAGGCGTGAGAAGAACCTCCGGACAGCACCCGGGCGGTGTCATCATCGTTCCCGAGGGAAGGGAGATTTACGAGTTCTGTCCTGTGCAGCACCCGGCAAACGATGTGAAGTCGGACATTATCACCACCCACTTCGACTACCATTCCATCGATAAGAACCTTCTCAAGCTGGATATATTAGGCCACGATGCCCCGTCCATGATAAGGCAGCTACAGGATCTGACGGGAGTAGACCCGGTGGATGTTCCCATCAAGGACGACAAGGTGATGACCATATTCAACGGCACGGAAGGTCTCGACATAAAGGATCCCGACTACATGTTCGTCCACGGCAGCTACGGCATACCGGAGTTTGGCACCAAGTTCGTCCGCCAGATGCTGGACGACATCAAGCCGACTTCCTTTGAGGAACTGGTAAGGATATCGGGACTTTCACACGGTACGGACGTATGGCTTGGCAACGCCCAGGATCTGATCAGAGCAGGGATTACCACCATGCGAGAGGCCATCGCTACGCGAGACGACATCATGAACTACCTGAGAAAGAAGGGACTTCCTGACGGAGACGCCTTCTGGATCATGGAGCACGTGAGAAAGGGCAAGGGACTTACGGAAGAGGAAGAGGCGCTGATGATCGAAAACGATGTTCCCGAGTGGTACATCGAGTCCTGCAAGAAGATCAAGTACATGTTCCCGAGGGCCCATGCCGTTGCATACACCATGATGTCATCGAGGATCGCCTACTACAAGGTGTACTATCCGGCAGCTTTCTACGCCGTATACTTTACGGCAAAGGTTGCCAACTTCGACGAAAAGGTTATGCTGGCAGGTAAGACGGCAGTAGAGGAAAGGTACAAGGAGATTCTCGCAAAGGGAAAGGACGCTTCCAAGAAGGAAGAGGACGATATTCCGGTTCTCGAGGCTGCCATAGAGATGTACGCAAGGGGCTATGAGTTCGCGCCTGCAAGGTTCGGCATATCCGATGCCACCAAGTTTCTCACCTACGAAGGCAAGGTGCTCCTGCCATTTGTGGCAATCAGCGGCATGGGAGAGGGGGCTGCCAGATCCCTGGCAGAAGGATACGCAGACAGACCTTATGAGACCGTTGAAGAAATCAGCGACAGGGGCAAGGTAAACAAGTCTGCCATAGAGGAGATGAGGCAGCATGGAATGCTGGAGGGTCTTCCAGAGACGGCACAGATAAGTTTCTTGTAGAAAACCCTTGCAATTACTTGCTTTGCGTGTTATTATCATTACGTTAAAAGAATAATTTCTTTGACAAGACTGGGTTCATCCCAGTCTTTCATTATTGATTAGCCAAATTCAGAGTTTGGCAGAGGATATTTTGAATGGAAAGGAGTCCGGATGGCGAAGAAAAAAATTACGGAGATTGCAGAGGAACTTTTGCAGGACTTTCTCGCAGAGGAAGGCTATGAACTCTACAATTCCGAGTTCATCAAGGAAGGCAAGGATTGGTTTCTCAGAATCTACATCGATAAGCCTGAGGAAGAGGGCTACATCGGTACTGAGGACTGTGAGAAGGTCAGCCGCTTTTTGAGCGACAAGCTGGATGAGGCTGATCCCGTCGATAAGGAATACTACCTTGAGGTATCTTCGCCGGGAATGGACAGAGTGCTGGTAAAGCCTGAATACTACGTCAGATATACAGGAAAGGAAGTGGAGGTCAAACTCTACAAGGGCAAAGACGGCACGAAGAATATCAAGGGAACGCTGATGGCGGCAGAAGGAGATGATGTAACGATCACCGATGAGGCCGGCAAGGTGTGGTCCCTGAAGATGGAGGAAATCGCCAGGACGAGACTGGCCGTTGTATTTTAGCAGGAGGAACGAAAATGAGTAACGGGAATGACTTTATGAATGCTGTTTACGATCTTGTTGCGGAGAAGAACATCCCTAAGGAAGTTCTCATCGATGCAATCGAGTCGGCGCTTGTGTCAGCATACAAGAAGAATTACGGAACGTCACAGAACGTGCGCGTCACAATCGACAGGGATACAGGTGATGTGGATGTTCTCATGAGAAGGGATGTTGTAGAGGAAGTTGAAGACGAATTCACCGAGATTTCCATCGAAGAGGCGCTGGAGATAGACGAGCGATACCAGGTGGGAGACGTGGTTGAATATCAGGTTACACCGAGAGACTTCGGAAGAATCGCCGCCCAGACTGCCAAGCAGGTGGTGGTGCAGAGGATCAGGGAAGCCGAGAGAAACATGGTCTACGATACCTACGTTGACAGACAGGGGGAGCTTATCACCGGTGTAGTCCAGAGAATAAGCAATGAGACCATTTTCGTGAGCATCGGAAATACCGAAGGAATCCTGGTGCCGGGAGAGAGGATCAGAGGCGAAAGATACAGGGTCAACGACAGGATCAAGGCCTACATCATGGATGTCAGGAAGAGCACGAAGGGTCCGCAGATATTCCTTTCCAGGACCCACCCGGGATTCGTCGAAAGACTCTTTGAACTGGAAGTTCCTGAAATCGAGGACGGTATCGTTGAGATCAAGAGCATCGCAAGAGAGGCAGGCTCAAGGACGAAGATCGCCGTCTACACTGAGGACGAGAACGTGGATCCTGTGGGAGCATGCGTAGGAACCGGCGGCTCCAGGGTAAGAAACATCGTGGATGAGCTTTACGGGGAGAAGATCGACATCACAACATGGGATGAAGACCCGAAGATCCTCATAAGCAACGTGCTCAGCCCTGCAAAGGTTGAGGAGGTAATGACCGACGAAGAAGAGAAATCCGCAACGGTTGTCGTTCCAGACTACCAGCTTTCACTGGCAATCGGCAAGGAAGGACAGAACGTCAGACTTGCGGCCAAGCTTTGCGGATGGAAGATAGACATCAAGAGCCATACTCAGTACTTCGGAGATGAGGAGTACGATGAATATGACGACGACTACGAAGAATACGACGAGTACGACGACTACGAAGAAGAACTTGAAGAAATCGACGAGATAGAAGAAGAGGAAGTCGAAGAAATCGAGGAATACGCTGAAGAGGACGTAGAAGAAGTACCGGAAGAGGAAGAGGCTGATCAAGTTGAAGAATAGGAAGATCCCAATGAGACGATGCATCGGATGCATGGAATCTAAACCAAAGAACCAACTTATAAGAGTAGCCTGCTATGAGAACGAAATAACGGTAGACCCCACCGGCAAGGCGAAGGGCAGAGGCGTTTACCTCTGCGCAGATGAGAAGTGCCTCAATCTTGCGAGAAAGAAAAGGGCAATGCAGAGAAACTTCGGGATAGAGATTTCCGAAGAGGAGCTGGACAGGATCTATCAGGAGCTGATGGAGCATGAAGAACAAAGTAATCAGTTATCTGGGGTTAGCCAGGAGAGCAGGTAAGCTGGTAAGCGGCGTCAATACCTGCACGGTAAACATGGCGAAGGGCAGGGTAAAGCTAATGATACTTGCAGAAGACATCTCAGACAACAGCAGAAATAAAATTATGAAAGAAATCAGGAGATACAACGTCCCGTATGTTTCGTGGGGTACCATAGACGAAATGTCACATGCCGTAGGCAGTGAGGGACGAAGCGTATTTGCCATATGCGACAAAGGTTTCGCGGACGTTATTTTGAAGGAAACTGAAACGAGGTCGTAAGGAGGTAGTTGAATGAAGGTAAAGGAACTGGCAGCAGAACTTAATATGACAGGAAAAGACGTTCTGGAAAAGGCCAAGGCCATGGGTGTGGAGGTCAGCAAGATATCGGACGAGATGTCAGATATCGATGTGACGGTAGTCAGAAACACCATCACGAGGAGCAGAGCGAAGAACGAAACGAAGGTAGTCAGAGTGGCTCCTAAAAAGACGGATTCTGAGGATAAGGTTGGCGCGAGCGGCGTAACGGTAAAGGCAGCAAACATCAAGATGCCTGAACTGAAGAAGGCAGCCAGAGACGCCAGCAAGAAGAATACAAAGGCGAGGACGGCGAAGCCGCCTGTAGGTAAGCCGATCGTTCCGAAGGAAGTGGAGAGCAGACCGAAGCCAGCAGCAGGCAAGCCGAAGGTTTCAAAGGAGCTGCTGGAGAAGAGAATCGCAAAGGAAAAGGCCGAGGAAGAAGCCAAGGCAGTAAAGCCGCAGGCAGAGGCTGATGTCCCTGCAGAGGTAAAGGAGGATAAGGCTCCTGCACCGGAAGCGGTTAAGGAAGAAAAGAAGCCGGCCAAGAAGGAAGAAAAGCCTGAAACGAAGTCTGAGGTTAAGGAAGAGGCACCGAAGGCTAAGGCAGAAGCTGAGCCTGAGAAGAAGACAGAGGCTGCCGCTGATGCTCCGGCTGAAGAACCGAAGAGAAGGAGCAGGCTGAAGGTCATTAAGAAGGCTGAAGATGTTAGGCGCGAGGAAGCTGAAGCGGCTGAGAGAAGGAAGGCCGCCGCAGAGAAGCGCGCTCAGGAGCGTTCTGCAAAGGAAAAGGCTTCCGGCGACAGACCGAGAAAGCAGAGACCTGACAGAGCTGAAAAGGGCGAGAGAAGACCGCGCCCTGAGAGAGGCGAAAAGGGTGAACGCGGCGAGAGACCTGCAAGGCAGGGTCAGAGAAGCGACAGGAATGCATCTGCAAGAGGCGAAAGAGGAGACAGAAACGAGAGACCGCAGAGGCCTCAGAGGAGGAACGACAGCGCTCCTGCTGCCGATGTTGTAAGCGATAAGTCATCCTCAAGGAGAGACAAGAAGAAGGACAACAAGGATCACGACAAGTTCTCCAAGCTGGAAAGAGGCGGCAGAAAGCAGGGCGGCAAGAACCAGGCACCGGTAAGCCTTGAGAAGCAGGTTAGAAATAAGAGACACGCTAACAGACCAAAGGTAAATCAGGAACCTGAAGAACCTGAAGTAATACTGCCAGTTGGAACGGTTCTCATCAACGTTCCGATTACGGTTGCAGGTTTTGCAGAGCAGACCAAGACCAGCGTTTCGCAGATCATCATGACCCTCATGAAGATGGGCGTCATGGCCAACGTAAACCAGAACCTGGACGAAGAGACGGTCGTTCTCTTAGCCGAGGAGATGGGTATTCAGGTTGCCATCGGCAAGGTGGAAGAGGAAGAGATCGAAGAAGGCATCGAAGATTTCGAGGATAAGGAAGACGATCTGGAACCGAGACCACCGATCATCACCGTAATGGGTCACGTTGACCACGGTAAGACTTCACTTCTCGATGCCATCAGAAATACCAACGTTACCGCAGGAGAATCTGGCGGTATCACCCAGCACATAGGTGCGTCAGAGGTAGAGATAAACGGACAGAAGATCGTATTCCTGGATACTCCGGGACACGAGGCATTTACGGCAATGAGAGCGAGAGGTGCTCACTCCACCGATATCGCAGTGCTCGTAGTTGCAGCAGATGACAGCGTTAAGCCGCAGACCATAGAGTCTATAAGCCACGCCAAGTCTGCAGGAGTGCCGATCATCGTCGCTATAAACAAGATGGATAAGCCTGGCGCAAATCCTGACATCGTTAAGAAGGATCTGGCTGAGCAGGGCGTTCTCGTTGAAGACTGGGGCGGAGATGTAATCTGCGTTCCTGTTTCGGCAAAGACAGGTGAAGGAATCACGAACCTGCTTGAGATGATACTTCTTCAGGCGGAGGTTCTCGAACTGAAGGCGAACCCTAACAGGCTGGCTATGGGTACTGTACTGGAAGCAAGGCTCGATAAGGCGAAGGGTCCTATCGCAAGTCTTCTGGTGCTCAACGGTACATTAAAGTCGGGCAAGAGCATCGTCGCAGGAACGTGCTCCGGTAAGATCAGGCTCATGACCAACGACAAGGGCGAGAAGATCAGACTGGCAGGACCGGCTACGGCAGTAGAAGTTCTCGGTCTCACGGATGTGCCGCAGGCAGGCGACATTTTCAATGCCGTTAAGAACGACAAGACTGCAAGGGAAATCGCACAGAACAGACTGGAGAAGCAGAGAGAAGAAGTCCTTGCGAGAAACTCCAGCACCACTTTGGAAGAACTGTTTAGCCAGATACAGAAGGGCGAAGTGAAGGAACTGAACCTGATCGTAAAGGCGGACGTACAGGGTTCCGTCGGCGCTATCGTAACGTCTCTTGAGAAGCTTTCTAACGATGAAGTTCGTGTTAAGATCGTGCACACCGGCGTTGGTACAGTAAACGAATCCGACATCATGCTGGCAGGAACTTCAAACGCCATCATCATAGGCTTCAACGTAAGACCGAGCGCAGCTGTTACCAGCATGGCCGACAGAGACGGCATCCAGATAAGAACGTACAGAGTAATCTACGATATCATCGATGATGTCGAAAACGCTATGAAGGGTATGCTCGACCCTGAGTTCAAGGAAGTGATTCTGGGAACGGTGGAAATCAGGACTACCTTCAAGGTTCCTGGCGTTGGAATCATAGGCGGAGCATACGTTACCAGCGGCAAGGTTGTTCGTAACGAACAGGTAAGACTCGTAAGAGACGGTATCGTGATCCACGAGGGTAAGATTTCTTCCCTCAAGAGATTCAAGGACGATGCAAAGGAAGTTGCTCAGGGCTATGAGTGCGGTATCGGAATCGAAAAGTACAACGACATCAAGGATGGAGACATCATCGAATGCTTCACAATGGAAGAAGTTGAAAGGGATTAAGTAATGGCAAAAGGATATAGACAGGGAAGACTGGGGGAGGAGATCAGAAGGATCATAAGCGATCTTCTGATCAGAGGCCTCAAAGATCCCAGACTGTCACCCATGGTTAACGTAACTGCTGTCGAGGTTACAAACGATGGCAGCTATGCTACCTGCTATTTCACCGTTCTCGGATTCGGAAGCGAAGAGGAAAACGAGAATCAGATAAAGGAGACGCTGGAGGCATTCAACAGCGCCAAAGGTTTTATCAGAAACGAAATCAGCAGACAGATCAAGCTTAGACATACTCCTGAACTGATCTTCAAGGTTGACAGGTCCATGGAGTATGGCAGGCATATATCCGGCATAATCGATTCGCTGGATATTAAACACGATGACGAGGAAGAGACGGAAGATGAATAAGAACGCATCACTTACCCAGATCGGGCAGATTCTTCAGGAATCCGAATCGGTGCTCATCTTTCCTCACATATCGCCGGACGGAGATGCTCTCGGCTCTTCCATAGCGCTATGCAGAGCTTTGAGAGCAGAGGGTAAGAACAGCTACGTCCTTATGGAGGACAGGGTACCGGAATACATCGGATTCCTGCCATCGGAATGCTGTACCCGCGATCAGGAGGTTTTGCCTGCCTGTGATGCTGCAATCTGCGTAGACTGCAGCGAGGAAAACAGGCTGGGCGAAAGGCTTGATGTGTACAAGGACGCAGGCACAAGGCTCTGCATCGATCATCACATCAACCAGGAGGGCTTCGGCGACTTCTACTACATCAACGAAGGCGTAGCAGCAGCAGCCGAGCTCATATACACGTTGATCAGAGAGATGGGCTGGAAGCTGGACATAGAGGCAGCGGAGGCTCTCTACACCGGCATCGTAACGGATACCGGCAGTTTTCAGTACTCCAATACGACGCCGGAGACCCACATCATAGCCGCAAGGCTCATCGCAGAAGGGGTTAACGTTAACAAGATTTCTGTTGACCTCTATCAGAACGTCGCTTTGACGCAGGCAAAGGCGGAGTCGAGGGTTATGGACAGAATGGAGCTTTTCGCAGGCGGAAGAGCAGCTATTTCATATATCACAAACGAGGATCTTGAGGAACTGAACGCCACGTCCGATGATACGGAGAGTGCTATCGACATGCTCAGAAACATCAGGGGCGTTGAGATTGCGGCATTTCTCAAGGAGAGAGACGGTGCTGTCAAGGTGAGCCTGAGGGCGAAGACCACCGGTGATGTGCAGAAGATTGCGCGCTGCTTTAACGGCGGCGGTCACAAAAAAGCAGCCGGATGCACCATCAAGGAAGACATGGATAGGGCCGTAGAACTGATTCGAAGTGCCATTGAGGATGTACTGGAGAATTAAGCGATATGAAGGATGGCATTTTAATTATCGATAAACCTCAGAACTGGACTTCCCACGACTGCGTAGCCGTTGCGAGGAAGGCATTGGGCGTGGAAAAGCTGGGACACGGTGGGACGCTGGATCCCATGGCCTGCGGACTTTTGCCCCTCTTCATAGGAAGGGCCACCAGGATTATGGAATACCTGGACATGGACGATAAAACCTACGACTGCACGGTGAAGCTGGGTATCACTACCGATACGCAGGATGTATGGGGAGCGGTCTTAAAGGAACGATCCCCTTCTGGCATCACGCCTTCGGACTTTGAGAGGGCGCTTCTCTCCTTTGAAGGACACCAGAAACAGCTTCCGCCAAAGTACTCCGCTGTCAGAATTGACGGTAAGAGACTTTACGAGTATGCGAGAGACGGAGAAGAGGTGGAAGTAAAGCCCCGTGACGTCTTTATAAAGGACGTGCAGGTGACGGACTTCGATGAGGAGACGAAGGAAGGTCGGTTCCTCATCACCGTGTCAAAGGGGACATACATCAGGACCATATGCAACGACCTGGGCGAAAAACTGGGCTGCGGAGCAGCAATGAGCGGTCTTAAGAGGACGAAGGTAGGCATCTTTACACTTGATAATGCAACCACGCCGGAAAGACTGAAGGAGCTGATGAACCAGAGCAAGGAGCTGAAGGAGGACTACAGAGTTCCTGAGGACATTCTTCAGGCGATTATGCCGGTGGATGTGCCGATGGTGAATCTGGGGAGAGTCTCCATGAGCCTTGACAGGGCTTATTATTTCGTTGCAGGGAACAGTATCAGGTGGAGACAGGTGAAGGTGATTGAAAAGCCTCACGGTTCATCGGAAGTGAAGAACAGAAGGGGCAGGGCTTACGATGTCCTTTATCGCGTGTACGCTGAAGACGGAAGGTTTATCGGGACAGGATACTACGACAGCAAAACGCGGGAATTAAAAGCTGACAAGATTTTCATGAAGAGGCAGGAATTATGATCATTTTTGATTCTCTCGAGAGTATCAATAACATAGATGAAACGGTAATTGCACTGGGAAACTTCGACGGAGTCCACAAGGGACACCAGGAGATCATTTCTAAGACGGTGAGCAGCGCGAAGGCGGCAGACCTTAAGAGCGCGGTTTTTACGTTTTCAAATCACACCCGCACACTGGTAGCCGGCGCGAGATCCGTTAAGAACATACAGTATCCTCACGAAAAGGCGAGGGTGATCGAATCCCTCGGCGTGGACTATCTCTTCGATATTCCGTTCACCAAGGAGATCATGCAGATGTCTCCGCAGGAATTTATCGACAGGATTCTCGTAGGGAAGATGAGAATTCGTGAGGCTTACTGCGGTTTTAACTATACCTTCGGCCACAAGGCATCGGGCAGCCCGGAAGTACTCATGCACGAGGGTCTTAAGCGAGGTTTTGGAATCCACGTCCAGGAAGCCTATACCATAGACGGAATTGTAGTCAGCAGCACCTACATCAGGGAGCAGATTGCAAAGGGTCATATGGAGGAGTGCAACAAGTTTCTCGGAAGGGAGTACTATATCGGCGGAGAGGTGATTCAGGGGAACAAAATCGGCAGAACCATCGGATTTCCGACCTGCAATATAAGCGCGGATTCCTCTATGGCGATTCCGCCTAACGGAGTCTATATCACCCATACAAAATTGGGCGGTAAGATGCTCCCGTCCATCACCAACATAGGCGTCAAGCCTACGGTGGGGGAGTACGACAGAAACATAGAGACTCACATATTCGGATTCTCAGATGACGTGTACGGTGAGCACATTGACGTCAGCTTCGTTAAACAGCTCAGACCTGAAATGAAGTTTGATAGTTTGGAGGGGCTTAAGGAGCAGATTGAGAAGGACTGTATATGCGCCAAGTCATATCATAGAGAAAAAGGCTCCCTTTAGGACTTGTTAATTTCTGATTTGGTGGTATAATATAAGTCGCTGCGGGGCGTGGCTCAGCTTGGTAGAGCGTTGCGTTCGGGACGCAAAGGCCGCTGGTTCGAATCCAGTCGCCCCGACCATCCTTAGACCGTTAGAAACGTTGAAATTTCAGCAACTAACGGTCTTTTTTCATGATGTAAATTCTTCCCATTACACCCTATATTTGGTGATATTTGGTGATATTCGGTGTGACGAAAATTTGACGACTCAAAAAATTATGGAGAAAAATGTTATGTTAACTTGAAGCGGCATTGTTAA
>JAFTHD010000183.1 GCA_017457585.1 Bacillota bacterium
ACAACCTTGCAGTTTTCCGCAATGGTCAGCAGTTCTGCCCGTCTCTTTTCGTCTTCGCATGAAGCTGCCTGTCGCTCCGCTTCCTCTGCCATCCTGTGCGCGTACGTTATGAGGCCTTCTGCCTGAATGATGCAGGCCTTCCAGAAATCAACCTTTGCCTGCTCCTCCATGGTCTGTGGGAGGGTCTCGTCTATGCGCCTCTGGCACTCCTCGATGTACCCTCTCATACCTACTGTCAGAACCTTTTCGTGGTCGCAGGTGGTCTCCCCGGAAACGCCGTTCTGAAGTCCCACGCAGATGATGTCGTCCGACTCAAGATCCTGAATGAGCTGCGGCATAACCTGATCCGACAAATCTTCCATGGCCTTGCCTTCCCAGTAAGGAAGCGTCTCCAGAATAGCCTTCTTGTCTTCCGGTGTTATGTCGTATGGATCCTTCTCTCTCGTTGAAAACTCGTCGATGTCGCTTATATACCAGGAGCTGGACTGAAACTCAGGGTGCAGATTGGCGCCTCTGTAAACGTTGGTCGCCGTGCCGACGATCAGCTCATCATCCATGATGAGGGTGGTCATGTTCTCCATGATGTGGTTTACGACTTTTGCCCTGAAGATAGGAACTGCATCGCCTGCAAACTGCTTATACGCTTCCGTTGCAAGAACCAGCCTCTCCGATGTAATGGCAGGTCTCGTATTGAAATATTTCTCACGAAGTCTCGATACTCTCGGTGTTAACATTTTTACCTCCGATATTGCGCCTTCTCCCCTTGAGAACGCGCTTAAAGTCATACTTCATATATCTTAATTGAATGAAAATTCAACTTCAATTATTAAGTTGCTTTCATTTTTAACCGGCTTGCTGTGAAGGCGAAATTCTCACAAAAAAATGCCCTCATTCGGGCATTTTATACTCTTCCGAGAACTGCAACCTCCATGTCCATTTCATCACGGAAATAGACGATGATCTCCTCTAATCTGTCCTCATCCGGCGGTGCAAATTCCTCCTGAATACTGCCGATATTTCTCGCCTTGGCGATACCCAGATTGTGATATGGCAAAAGTGTCACGCGGGAGAGCCCGAGTTCCGAAAAAAACTGTCCTGCACCGCGAATTGCCTCGTCGCTGTCGTTTACGCCTGCCATAAGCGGCATGCGGATGGTTATCTTGCTCCGTATTTTTTCATCCTCTGCAAGGCGCCTTAGATTGGCGAGAATCTTTTCATTGCTGACGTATGTATAGGCTCTATGCACCTCATCGTCTATGGACTTGATGTCGTAAAGGATGTCCGTCACATTATCAGCCCTCGCCATCTCAAGGAGTTTTTCCGCATCCCCGTATCCCGTCGTATCCAGGCAGACGTTTATGCCTCTCTGCGCCGCTTCACCTATTATCGCCAGCGAAACCTCTGGCTGCATGAGCAGCTCTCCTCCGCTTAAGGTTATGCCGCCTCCCGTGTTTTCATAGAAACCCTTGTCCTGCTCCGCCTCTGCTACAACTTCGCTTACGGACATGTACTTTGCAACAGGTCTCAGCGCCTCTGCAAAGCAGACGTTGGTGCAGGCAAGACACATGATGCACTTCTCCCTTGCGATGACGATTCCTCTCTCTTTGTCCGGCTTTATGGCGTTTTGCATGCAGGCCATCATGCATGCTCCGCACCGGATACAACTGTTGGGAGAGTGAATGAGATCCTGCTTGGGGCTCGTCATTTCCGGGTTGTGGCACCACCTGCAGCTGAGAGGACAGCCCTTGAGAAAAACGGTCGTCCTTATGCCCGGTCCGTCCTCTACCGAAAATTTCTGTATGTTGCCCACCGCTGCGGTGAGCTTTTTTCCGTTTGTTTCTTTACTGTTCAATGACATATTCATCCAATCTTATGTCCGTTATTCGCCGGCTGTTTCATAAACTCGGAAGCCGGCTTCATCCTATAATCTCTATACGTAAAATCTGAAAGTTACCGTTTCTCACGCGGGACCCTGCTACTTCACATCGTCAAAGTAGGACACGTATTCAAGCTTCAGAGGGCTCTCCGGGAAGAGCCTGCCAAACAGTGCCACAAAATAGCTGTCCGTCATGCTGGCAATGTAGTCTGTCACGATATCTGCAGGCGCCTGCTCCTCATATCGTCTTCCGCTGTCGTAATACTTGGTATTTTCGCGTATGAAGTCAATGTGGTGGCAGAAGATCACGGAATCCTTTTTCCCCTGCTTCAAATCCTCCAGGAGCACCTCAAATACCATCTCAAACATTTTGCCTATGGTCTCGTAATTTTTTCCTACCCTGTCGCTGTTATATATGAACTGATAGTTCTCAGACTTGGCCCTCTTCAGGTCTCTGAACACGGATTCGCTCAGCTTGATGTAATCTTTGCCGTAGCTGTTTTCTATGATATCCACGGTGATATTGTTAATGATCGCC
>JAFTHD010000184.1 GCA_017457585.1 Bacillota bacterium
ACCATGAGCAGCGAAGAGGAAAAAAACGATGCCATGGATATTATCGTGGATAAGACCCTTACCATGAAGAAGCTTATCGACGATCTGGATCAGCTCTCTAAGTTTGAGGCAAATCAGGTAACCTTTGACTACGAAATGCTGACGGTCGGTGACGTGACCGAGACCTTGATAGGATTAAACGTTCCGGATGCAGAGCGGGACGGATTCGAGGTTGCTGTGGAAGTTGACCTGAAGAACATGCAGAATCATCTTCTCGTAATCGACCTTGGCAGAATCAATCAGGTACTTTCGAACCTTGTGAACAATGCGGTCAAGTACTCGGGAGGAAGCAAAAAACTGGCGCTGACCTTTACCGTGGATGACCGTGGCGAGCGTTTCATGTGCTTTGTAAAAGACGAAGGAATCGGAATTCGCGAAGAACAATTACCACATATATTCGACAGATTCTACAGAGTAGGTTATAATAAGGGTGCTGATGTCAGCGGACACGGCCTGGGACTTACCCTGTGCAAAGAGATAATCGAGGCTCACCGCGGCGACATTTATGCGGAGAGCGTATACGGCAGCGGTTCCACGTTCTCGTTTACCATACCGCTGTATAAGGAGGATTAGCAAGTGGCTAACGAAAAGATACTCGTAGTTGATGATGATCGGGCTATAAACAAACTAATCTGCTCATACCTGGCTAAGGAAAAGTTCACTCCGATCGCGTCCTACGATGGCGCCAGCGCCATGGAAGCGGTTAAATGGGAGAATCCGGATCTGATCATTCTGGATGTCATGCTCCCGGATACGGAGGGCACTTCCCTTTCCCTTGAGATCAGAAAGCAATCAAATGCTCCCATACTGTTTCTCAGTGCAAAGAGTCAGGAGATCGACAAGATCATCGCTCTCTCCGCAGGAGGAGACGACTACATCACCAAGCCGTTTACACCGGGTGAGCTGATTGCAAGGGTCAAGGCGCATCTCAGAAGGCAGAGAATGATGCACGCTGACAACGACGGAGCATTCCCTGTTACAGAGGTGGGCGAGCTTCGGGTAGATTTCGAATCACACGAGTGCTACGTCAGGGATCGTCAGGTTAATCTCACCGTCAAGGAATTCGATATTTTCAGGCTGCTGCTGGAGCATCCGCGCAAAGTGTTCCCGGCTTCTCAGATATTTGAAGCTGTTTGGAAGACCAGCTGTATGGAGAACGACCCTAAGACGGTAATGGTATACATCAGCACGTTAAGAAAGAAGCTTGAGCCTTACGATGACAGCCCGAGCTACATCGTGAGCGTAAGAGGCGTAGGCTACAAGTTTAACCAAAGCCTTCTTCCAAAAAATCAGACCCTTTAGAGCAGGTTCCGGCCGGATCTAAAACCGGGCTGTTCAAAGTCACAAGGTTACAAAACGGATAAAAGAGGAAAAAATAACACAGAGCCCACTGTTTTCTGTGTTATTTTCGTTTTATTGCCACTATTATCTCAATTCTTTCCTGTCCAGTTATTCATTCTGAATGCCCGATGACTCGGGATTTTTCTTGCCGATAGGGTGCTTCCCCCATCCTGTCAGGTAGGCATAGAGCAAAACAAGGCACATGTAAAGCCATCCGAGCAGTATATACCCGTAGAGGAACGGAAGTCCAAGCACGAAAGGCCTGACAATTTCGCACACGAATATGATCCCCGGGAATTCAAGAGCCATGAATCCGAAGATAAGAAGACATGCTATCAGGATTTTTCTCTGCTTTCTCGTCATATTGGTTCCTCCATCGCCATTATACACCAGCTATATTACATAACGCCACATAAAAAGCCTCTATATGGGCGACTGCATAGTAAAACGGCTGCCCTGCGGCAGCCGTTAAGGAAAGGAGTGTTGGAATTTATCCGATTGTAATTGTCTTCTTCTGTGGTTCTTCAGGAATGACTTCCTTCTTCGGAATGAGAATCTGCAGTATTCCGTTATCAAATTTCGCCTTGATATCCTCTTCTGTAATCTGGTCTCCTACATAGAAACTTCTGCTGTAGGTACCGTAAAATCTCTCCCTTCTCAGATACTTGCCGTTCTCATCCTGCAAGTCATCGTTCTTGTTGGTAGTCGCCTTGATCGTCAGATAACCGTCTTCCAGTTCTGCCGTCACATCTTCCTTCGTCACGCCCGGCAGATCGATGTCAAGCTCATATGCGCTTTCCGTCTCCCTGATATCCGTTCGCATGGCACCGTTGGTGCTCACAAGGCTGTTGGTCTTAAACATGAATGGCTCGTTGAGCTGATCAAATACATCTTCCAATAAATCTCTTCCAAAAATACTCGGCATTAACATTTCGTTACCTCCTGTAAATAAATCTTCATCTATGTTACTTGTTTTGTTTGCTCTTTGGGTCTTTCCCCTCTTGATGATTTGATTATAGCACTGTTGTTAGCACTCGTCAAGTGCGAGTGCTAACAAATTTCAAAAGATTTTTCTCCCTCCACCATTGAAAAAACATACACGCGTCCAACGCGGGGTTTCCTTATACAAAAAAGCAGAACTGTTTTCGCTCTGCCCTCTTTTACTGGTCGAGGCTGCTCCTGAGCAGGCCTTGCTTCCTGATTATTACCCAGCATATCAGCGCGATTAGGGTGCTACTTAGCACAATCACCCAGATACCCATTATCATCGACGGCCATTTGAGCGTAGCGACGGAAGTCCCGATTACGCCAACCATGTTGAGAACAAAGTGAACCCACGAACTGGTAGTTCCCACGTTTTCCTTAAACTCCTCCAGGAGCACCACATATCCGAGAGGTCTTATGATTCCCTCGGACATCATAACCGGCAGGACACCCAGCATGAATATGACCGGACTGAAACTGCCGCCTGTAAGAATCAGGCACCCGCCGAAGGCCATCAGACTGATAGAGACGCTGACAACTTTGCGAACCTTGAGAAATCTCACAAGCAAAAGATAAACGAAAGGTGCGAGGCAGCTCATGAAAGACCCGGTACTGTAGAATACGCCGTAGGTCACGTTGCCAAGGCCAAACTCATTGATGTAAACGTAGGAACTGACGCCGATATAGGCCCAGACCGGTATTGCCAGCACCGACATTATGGTGAGGAACAGCATGAAGGATTTGTTTCTTCCTAAGTCCACCGCACCTTCCAGCACCTGCCCCATTCGTATATCTTTACGGCTTGCCTCGGGCCATGTCTCATCGCTTATGATCATGGGCAACATCGTAATCAAGGTAGCTATTCCAAGGCACAGGAATATGGCGCGCCATGAAAAAAAGTTTATCAGCAGCGCACCGATAGCCGGTGCAAATATAGGCCCCACAGCTCCTATCGACTGGATCACCGTCATCGTCCTCTGGAATCTCGACCCGGTAAGGCTGTCCTTGATGATTGCCGTCGTAATGGTTATTACAAATCCGGATCCGAGTCCCTGAAGACCCCTCATAAGAATCAGGAAGGTAACGCCCTTTGCACATGCGCACAAGAGACTTCCGGCTATGTTTATCCCGAAGCCTGCCAGAAGAATCGGCTTCCTGCCGAACCTGTCAGATATCACTCCGCTTACAAGTGTTCCAACAGCCGTCATCAGAAGTTCGGAGTTCAGGCTCATATTGAGCATGCTTTCTGTAGTCTGAAACTCCTCCGCCAGAACCGGAAGCGCAGGCAGATACATGTACATCATAATCCACTGAATCGTCGTGATCACCATGA
>JAFTHD010000185.1 GCA_017457585.1 Bacillota bacterium
CGATATTATCCATTGCCCTTGCATAAGTTCCTCCGCCTATGATGACAGGTTCGGCCTCGTAATCACCGGTGTGTTCTCTGTAAACTTCCATAAGCGTGGCAACGAGAGGATGATTTTCCTCGAAGCAAATCGGCAACTGCTCCCTGCCCTTGATGATTCCGAATCCGTATCGTCCTATGACCGACATTATTCCTTCATAAACCTCATCGCCTGAACAGGTTATCGGGTACCGTATGTTAATATCCAGTTGAACCGACTGCTTGTTCATCTCAATGATTCCAACGTTGAAGACGAGATTTCCGGACTGCCTGTCCGAGAGCGGACAGCCGATTTTTTCACCGTACAGATTGAATCCGATAAAGTCATTGTAAAAGCCGACGAAGTCGTTCACATCGTCGTTTGCGAAATTCAGTCTGCCGAGAAATGCCATCAGAACGCTTATGGCATTCTGTCCGAGATGGGGCAGAGAGCCATGAGCAGAAACTCCGGAAGCTGTCACCTTGAAGCTTTTCCCTACACCTCGCCCATTAATCCTGTAGCCTGTCTCATTTCTGAACTGAGACAGCAATTCCTTTATATCCTCATATCCGTTCTTCTCTGTATTATAAAGAACTGCGCTCGCACTGTCCGGCACAGCATTTGGAACGGCTCCTCCGCTCACGGAAGATAATTCAAGTCCTTTATCTGTTCCACGGGCAAACTTTCTGGCAATTTGGAAGGTTAGTATCCCTTTCTCCCCACGTATAACCGGGAAATCGGCATCCGGAGTGAATCCACAGCTTGGCAGCCTGTCCACATTTTCAATGTAGTAGTCCATGCCATGCCAGTTTGTTTCCTCATCGAGACCCAGAATCAGCCTTATGCTCTTCTTCGGTTCATATCCGCACTCTTTGAGAGCTTTCATGGCATATAACGCAGCGATCACCGGCCCTTTGTCATCAGCAGCACCTCTTCCCCAGATTTCACCATCGATCAAATCACCGGAAAAGGGTTCGTGCTCCCATCCGCTTCCTTCGGGCACAACATCCAGATGTCCCAGTATGCCTACAATGCCGGCTTCACCTTCCGTCCCTTTGGGAAATTCCACGTGGCCTCCGTGATTATCTGCGTTCCACGTCGTAAACCCTGCATCCTTTGCAAGGTTCAGCACCATTTCAAAGGCTCTGTGAACTGCCTCTCCGTAAGGCATTTCGCCGCCCTGCTCCTTTGCAACGCTTGGCACCATTAAAAGGGCAGACAGAGATGAAACCATCTCTGTCTTGTTTTCTTCAATATTCTCGTAAACTTTTTTTAGCAAATCCATTGCGCTCTCCGGCAACTACAGAACGGCTTCAACAGCCTTGATTTCAGGATAGCTCTCTCTGATAATCTGCTCAACAACGCCCTTGATCGTCATCTGTGCGCCCGGGCAGCCGGCACAGTGCCCCTGCAGTCTAACCTTGACAATATTATCATCTGTCAACTCTACGAACTCGATGTCTCCCCCGTCTCTCTGCAGGAAAGGTCTGATCTGACCCAATGCTTCTACGATTTTCTCTTCCATTTGAAATCTCCTTTTAATTATTAGTCTGCCGCTTACAGCGACGGTTCTATCGTATAAAGTAACTTATCTTCACCACCAGACCTGGTACTTATATACGCGGTCTTGATTGGATCTCCAACATCATTAAATCTTATATCTCCCGAAACACCCTCAAAGGTATGGTGCCCGTCAAGGACTGCCTTTATTTCGCTGCCCGATGGACTTTCGCCAGCTTCTGAAACAGCGTTAATAGCGATCAGATAAGCATCGTATCCAAGCGCTACATTTTCATCAGGAACTGCATCTTCGCCGTATTTCTCATGATATGCGTCGAGAAACTTCTGCGTCTGCTCGTTGATATCTTCGGAGCCGGCCTCTATAGAAGGATCTATATACGTTACGTATGCCAGCGTTGCCTTTTCTGCGTCCTCACCAAGCAGCTCCCTGAAATCCTCCGACGCCCAGTCATTACATCCGAGGAAAGTGACATTCATGTTCATCTCGTTGGCTTCGCTGATTATCTCTGCAACATCCGAACTGTCTCCGGGCAAAAATACATAATTTACTTTGCTGGTTTTGAGCGTTTCAAGCTGCTTCGTAAAATCTCCTGCGCCGCTTTCGTACTGCTCGTATACCTTAATCGCATCCGAGTTTGCCGCTTCGGCCTCGAGTCTGTCCGTAAAGAATGATGCTCTTGCAAGTGCAACGTCGTTCCCCTTAGGAAGAAGGACGCCTGCTTCCTTTTTGTCAGCAGTTCCCGCAACATACTGGGCAAGCAGGTCTCCCTGGTTTGCATCCGCGTAGCATACTCTGTAATAGTACTCGCAGGTCCTCGTGACGAGCGGGTTGGCATTTGTCATGGTAATAGCCGGAATCTTGGCCTTTTCGATGTAATCAGAGGCGACCATCGAATAAACACTGCCGTAGCTTCCGAGAATGACGTTCGGCTTATAGGATATCAGATTTTTAATCCCCGTCTCAGCTGCATAGATATCGGAGGAATTATCCGTATACACCAGATCCACTGTCTTGTCGCCTATGTTCGGGTATGCCGTATGGGCAAGCTGGATCCCCCTTATCTCTGCCTCTGCCGCCTTGCTGTCCGAGCCGGTAACCGGTTCAAAAACACCGATTGTAATTGTCGCACTCTCAGTAGCACCCTTACTAATAAATGCGGATTTGAAGTTTTCATATGTGGTACAACCGGTCAATAGCGTGATAACCAAAAATGTCACGACTACTAAAGCCGGCAGTTTATGCCTTCTCAAAACTTTTATCATGCCGTCCTTTCTAAAGAATCCGTAACGTATATTATACATTACTTCATTCTATCAGTAAAGGGCTGTGAATCATGCTATTGAGGGTTAGCCTCATCTAATTTTTCCCCAATCCACTATGTAATTCTTGACTATAGTATACCTTTTTGGTAGAGTATAGTCAAGAAAGTTACCTTGGTCATGTGTCATTAACAAATGGTGCATCCTATGGTATAATACATTCAATTGATGAGTAAGTAGTTTTAACAAGGAGGTAATTTATTATGAAATGGACTTGCACAATATGCGGATATACTTATGAAGGATCTGAACCACCAGCAAAGTGCCCACAGTGCGGAGTACCTGCAGAGAAGTTCAAGGCTGTAGAAGAAGGCAAACTGGAATGGGCTGCAGAGCACGTAGTAGGCGTAGCTCAGGGCGTTGACGAGGAGATCATCCAGGGTCTCAGAGACAACTTCAACGGCGAGTGTTCAGAAGTCGGCATGTATCTCGCAATGGCAAGAGTAGCTCACAGAGAAGGATATCCTGAAATCGGTCTTTACTGGGAAAAGGCTGCTTACGAAGAAGCTGAGCATGCTGCAAAGTTCGCAGAGCTGCTGGGTGAAGTAGTAACTGACTCCACGAAGAAGAATCTCGAGATGAGAGTTGACGCTGAGAACGGCGCAACTGCAGGCAAGACTGCTCTGGCTAAGAAGGCTAAGGAGCTTGGTCTGGATGCAAGCCACGACACCGTTCACGAGATGGCAAGAGACGAAGCAAGACACGGCAAG
>JAFTHD010000186.1 GCA_017457585.1 Bacillota bacterium
CATGGAAAAGCGTATCCGCAAGGATCGAGCATACATAGAGATGGATACTCCGAACGTCAATTTCCAACGTTTCATGGAAAAGCGTATCCACGAGAATTGAGCATACATAGAGATGGATACTCCGAGCGTCGATTTCCAACGTTCCATAAAAAAGCGTATCCGCGAGAATTGAGTATACATAGAGATGGATACTCCGAGCGTCATTTTCCAACGTTTTATGAAAACGTGTATCCGCAAGGGCACAAGAAAGCGTATCCGCGAGATTACGAAGGAAGCGAATTAGGAAAGTCATCCGAGCGCGAATGAAGAAAAAATATCGACGGGCAGACAGGCGAAAGAGAGCTCTTTTACTGAAGGGGCTCTTTTTCGTCTTTACTTTTGGTTGATATAGAGATATAATAATATGCACTTATGTGTACATAACTTAGGAGGAAATATATTCATGAAAACAACATTCATTTCAAAGGAGAACAATCTGGCTAAATTCACGATTGAGATCGAGGCCGAGGAATTTGAAACTGCGGTAAATAACGTTTACAGACAGCAGAGAAAGAACATCGCCATCGATGGTTTCAGGAAGGGTAAGGCACCGAGAAGCATTATCGAGAAGAGATACGGAGAGGGCGTATTTTATGAGGATGCCATCAACAATCTTTTCCAGATCAATTACCCTGCAGCTATTAACGAGCTGGATCTGAACGTAATCGACAACCCTACCATAGATTTCAGCGAAATCAAGAAGGGCGAGCCGTTCGTAATTACCGTAGAAGTACCTTGCTACCCTGAGATCGAAGTAAAGGATTACAAGGGTGTTGAGATCTCAAAGATCAATCTGGAAGTATCCGATGATGATGTTGAGAATGCCATCAAGAGCCTTGCAAGAAGAAACTCGAGAATGGTTACAGTAGAGGATAGACCTGCTCAGGACGGAGACATGGTTCTCATCGACTACGAAGGATGGGCTAACGGCGAACAGTTCGAAGGCGGCACTGCAGAGAGATACCCTCTGAAGCTGGGTTCAGGCACATTCATTCCTGGATTTGAAGAGCAGCTTATCGGTGTATCAACAGGCGAAGAGAAGGACGTTGTCGTTACTTTCCCTGAGGACTATCATGAAGATTCACTGGCTGGAGCAGAGGCGACGTTCAAGTGCAAGCTTCACGAGATTAAGTATGAAGAAGTTCCTGAAATCGACGATGAGTTCGTTAAGGACATCAGCGAATTTGACACCCTCGACGAGCTGAAGGCAGACGAGAGAGCGAAACTTGAGAAGCAGAATGCGCAGACTGCAGAGCAGACTATGAAAAATTCAGCCCTCGAAAAGGTTTACGAGGCTAACGATATAGACGTTCCTGAGGTTATGATTAACACAGAGATCGATAACATGATCAGCGAGTTCGACCAGCAGCTTAGAGCACAGGGTATGGACATGGAATCATACTTCAAGTATCTGGGCCAGGATGCTGACGAGTTCAGAGAGAGCATGAAGGAAGACGCTGAGAAGAGAGTAAGAACGAGAATGATCGTAAGAGCGATTGCAGACCAGGAAGACTTCCAGGCAACGGAAGAAGAAGTGGATGCAGAGCTGGAGAGCATGGCTCAGCAGTATGAGCTGGAAGCATCATCACTCAAGGAGATGCTTGGCGAAGAGAACATCAGGATGATTACAGGCGATATCAGAATCAAGAAGGCCATCGACTTCATCTACGATAACGCTGTTGTCAAAGAAGCGCCGGAAGCTGAATAGACTCCCGCCAGAGACAACAGCAAAGACAGAACAAAAGGAGATCAATGTATGACTTCTATACCATATGTTATAGAGCAAACCGGACTCGGTGAAAGAACATATGACATATACTCCAGGCTGCTCAAGGACAGGATTATTTTCCTGGGAGATGAGATAAACGACGACGTTGCAAGCGTTATCGTAGCGCAGCTTCTCTTCCTTGAGGCTGAGGATCCGGACAAGGACATCAGCATATATATCAACAGCCCGGGAGGTTCCGTAACTGCAGGACTGGCCATCTATGATACCATGCAGTATATCAAGCCGGAGATTTCGACTATCTGCGTAGGAATGGCCGCAAGCATGGCCGCAGTGCTCCTTTCTTCGGGAACGAAGGGCAAAAGGTACGCGCTGCCTCACGCAGAGGTGATGATTCACCAGCCTTTGGGTGGTTTCAGAGGTCAGGCGGAGGATATCAAGATTCACGCTGACTGGATCCTCAAGACACGTGAGACGCTGAACAAAATTCTCAGCGATAACACGGGACAGCCGGTAGAAAAGATAGCGGCAGATACGGACAGAGATAATTTCATGTATGCCGATGAAGCCTGCAGTTACGGGCTCATCGACAAGGTGATTGCAGGAAGATAGGAAGATAGCCTGCAAAACCAGAGCATACAGGGGAGATATTTGATGAGCAAATACGATGAAAACAATGAATTAAGGTGCTCCTTCTGTGGGAAACCTCAGAGTCAGGTGGAGAGGCTTATAAGCGGAGCAGGCGTTTTTATCTGCAACGAATGCGTAAGCCTGTGCAGCGATATTCTGGAGCAGGAAGCCAGGGCAGGGCAGGTTCCTTCAGGTGAGGCGGAAGCGGCATTTGAAGAACTCCCGAAGCCGAGGAATATTTACGACGCCCTTTCCGAGTACGTGATCGGGCAGGACGCCGCCAAGAAGGCTCTTGCGGTTGCTGTATATAACCACTACAAGAGGATCAATTCAGTTGGAAGCACCGATGACGTTGAGCTGCAGAAGAGCAACATTCTCATGATCGGGCCGACAGGTTCGGGAAAGACGCTCCTGGCCCAGACCCTCGCAAAGATACTGGACGTGCCTTTTGCCATAGCGGATGCAACCTCTCTCACAGAGGCGGGCTACGTAGGCGAGGACGTGGAGAACATCCTTCTCAGGCTGGTGCAGGCTGCTGATTACGACGTGGAAAAGGCCCAGAGGGGCATCATCTACGTGGACGAGATCGACAAGATTGCAAGGAAGTCTGAGAATCCGTCCATCACGAGAGACGTAAGCGGTGAAGGCGTGCAGCAGGCGCTCCTCAAAATTTTGGAGGGAACCGTTGCAAACGTACCGCCTCAGGGCGGCAGGAAGCATCCTCATCAGGAGTTCATGCAGTTCGACACGACCAACGTACTTTTCATATGCGGCGGAGCATTTGACGGCCTTGACAAGGTGGTAAAGAAGCGCGTCGGTGAGAAGACGATCGGCTTTAACTCGGACGTTTCCAGCAACAAGATGGAGACTTCGGAAATATTAAAGAGCACCAAGCACGAGGACGTGCAGAAATACGGTCTCATCCCGGAGCTGGTAGGCAGAATGCCGGTGCTGGTAATGCTGGAAGAGCTTTCAAAGGAAGCGTTGAGGCAGATCATCACGGAGCCAAAGAATGCCCTCGTTAAGCAGTACATGAAACTCTTTGAGATGGACGGCGTGGAGCTTGATATTTCGGATGACGCCATCGATGCCATTGCGGAGAAGGCCATAGCGAGCAAGACCGGCGCCAGAGGCCTGAGGGGCATAATGGAAAATATTATGACCGACATCATGTACGAACTGCCATCAAGGGATGACATTGAGAAGTGCGTAATAACGAGAGAAACTGTTGAAGAAGACAGAGAGCCGGAACTGGTCATCAAGGCGAGAACGCCGGTACTTGAAGACAGGAACAGTATACCTGCTGAGACGGCATAGAGAAAATCGGGCGGCTTTTTCAAGTCGCCTGTTTTACATATACAAGGAGGACATTTTTCATGGACGATAACAACATAAAAGAATACCCGATGATACCGCTTAGAGGAATCACGGTATTTCCGAATATGGTGCTTCATTTTGACATAGGACGGGAAAAGTCTATCAATGCCCTTGAAAAGGCGATGATTTTAAATCAGCACATCTTCTTATCCTCTCAGATGGACGAAAACCTTGACCTTCCGACGCCTGAAGATTTTTATAAGGTTGGCGTTATCGGCAAGATTAAGCAGATGCTGAAGCTTCCGGGAGACTCGATCCGGGTGCTTGTTGAGGGACTTTCGAGGGGCGTTATTGAAGAGGTACTCTTCGAAGTGCCTTATTTCAGGTGCTCCGTAAGGCCGGTGGAAGACCCTGACGTGGAGGACGATCCGGAGTCTGAAGCGCTCATGAGAACGGTGCTCTCAAGCTTTGACGACTACGTGTCTATCAACAAAACCATAGCGCCTGAGGTATTTTCAAGCGTTGTGTCCATCGAGCATCCGGGACAGATGGCTGACATGATAGCCTCCCACCTGGACATTAAGACGGAAGATAAGCAGGTCCTCATCGAGGAGTTCGATCCGAAGAAGAGGCTTGAAAAGTTAAACGAAATACTGATTCGCGAAATAGAGATTCTCAACATCGAGCAGGACATCAGCTCCAAGGTAAAGTCCCAGATGAACCAGAACCAGAGGGAATACTACCTGAGGGAGCAGATGAGAGCCATCCAGGAGGAGCTGGGCGGTGATGAAGACGCCACCGACGAAGTGGAGAGCTTCAGGGAGCAGCTCGAGAAGCTGAATCTGGAGGAAAAGACGAAGGATAAGATCGAGAAGGAGATCAGCAGGTTCTCAAAGATGCAGCCGTCATCTGCAGAGGCGACGGTGAGCAGAAACTATATCGAGACGATTCTCGCGTTGCCGTGGAACGAGGAGAGCGAGGATAACATAGACCTTATCAAGGCTGAGGGGATTCTCGACGAAGACCACTACGGACTGGAAAAGGTGAAGGAGAGAGTTTTGGAGTACCTGGCTGTGATCCAGCTCAGCGAAAGCCTCAAAGGACCGATCCTCTGCCTCGTAGGGCCTCCGGGAGTCGGTAAGACTTCCATTGCAAGGAGCGTTGCAAGGTCCATCGGGCGCGAGTTTGTCAGAATGTCCCTGGGCGGCGTTCGCGACGAAGCCGAGATCAGAGGACACAGGAGAACGTACATAGGCGCTATCCCGGGGAGAATCATCAGCGCCATCAAGGATTCAGGCGTAAAGAATCCTGTCTTCCTCTTCGACGAGGTGGATAAGATCGGCGCGGACTACAAGGGTGACCCGGCGTCTGCCCTCCTCGAGGTGCTGGATCCTGAGCAGAACAAGGACTTTACGGATCACTATCTGGAGGTTCCGTTCGATCTGAGCAAGGTTATGTTCATTACTACGGCAAACACCACGAGCACGATTCCAAGACCTCTTTTGGACAGAATGGAGGTCATCGAAGTCAGCGGTTACACCGAAGAGGACAAGGTTCAGATTGCCAAGAAGTATCTCGTTCCGAAGCAGATCAAAGAAAACGGCCTGAACAAGGGAATCATCTCCTTTACCGATAAGGGAATCAGGAACATCATAAACTACTACACCAGGGAGTCCGGCGTAAGAAATCTTGAGCGGGAGATCGGCAACATCTGCAGAAAGGTTGCCAAGAACTACGTTACGGGCGATACCGGGAAGGTCAGTGTAGGCCAGAAGAAGGTTCAGGAATTCCTTGGCAAGAAGAAGGTAAGATTCGACATCATTAAGGGTGAGACGGAAGTCGGCGTTACCACCGGCCTTGCATGGACCATCGTAGGCGGAGACACCCTGTTCATAGAGACAGCGGCGCTTCCGGGAACGGGAAGACTGCAGCTTACGGGTCAGATGGGCGACGTTATGCAGGAGAGCGCAAGAACGGGCATAAGCTACATACGCTCAATGGCAAAGAAGCTGAAGATAAACGAGAATTTTTACAAGGAATACGACATACACATTCACATTCCGGAGGGGGCAGTTCCAAAGGACGGACCGTCCGCCGGCGTTACCATGTGTACCGCCATCATCTCCAGGCTTACGGGAACACCTGTGAGAAAGGACGTTGCCATGACAGGGGAGATTACGCTCACAGGCAAGGTGCTCCCGGTCGGCGGAATAAGGGAAAAGGTGCTGGCGGCTCACAGAGCAGGCGTCCGTAAAGTGCTGCTTCCTTATGAGAATGAGATAGACATTCAGGAGATTCCTGAAGTTGTCAGAGATGAGATGGAATTCGTGCTCCTCAAGCAGGTGAAGGACGTATTCCCTCACGTTTTTGTAAAAGGTGATAAGTAATGAAGATAGGCAGAGCAGAACTCGAGACGGTTGCAGTGAAGCCGTCCCAGTACCCGCCGGAGGACATGTACGAGGTGGCCTTTGCAGGAAGGTCCAACGTGGGTAAATCCTCGTTACTCAACCTTTTGACGGGGCGAAAGAGCCTGGCGAGGGTCAGCGGAAGCCCCGGAAAGACGCGGACGATCAACTTTTATCGTATAGACGACGCCTTCAGAATCGTGGACCTGCCGGGTTACGGCTACGCAAAGGTGTCCAAGTCCGTTTCCCAGAGCTGGGGGAACATGATGGAGAAGTACCTGAGCACGAGGCCGAATCTCCTGAAGGTGGTGCAGCTCGTTGATATCAGGCATGCTCCGTCTAAGCAGGACGTTGAGATGTACAACTATCTGAAGCACTACGGGCTCGACGGAATCGTCGTTGCCACTAAGGCGGACAAGATTCCGAAGAATCAAATGCAGAAATACATCAAGGTAATAAGGAACACCCTTAAGCTGACGGAAGAGGACGTTGTAATACCAGTATCATCTCTGAAGAGAACGGGATACGACGCTTTGCTCGATGAGATGGGAAAGCTTCTGGAGGAATAGATGCATTTTCTTAAAATTCGCGTACTTCTAAAGAGAATTAAGGCAATCAGGTTCATGATGAAGGATAAGTCGGTCGCCTGGTGGAAGAAGGGGCTGATCATATTCGGTATCGTGTATCTTTTCCTGCCTATCGATATCATCCCGCCGTTCATTCCGGTGCTCGGAGTACTGGATGATCTCTTCCTTTGGATATTCATACTATGGTACCTTTCCAGCGAGCTGGACAAGTACTGGTACGGGGATAAGCCCAACGACCTGTCAAAAAAATACGGTGGTAAAAAGGTTATCGATGATGTAGAATATGAGGTGGACGATAAGGCTGACTAACAGGCCAGGACATTGATGGAGGTCGCTATGGCAGATACGATAGGAACGGTACTGATAAGTGAAGAGGAAATCGCAGCAAAGGCTGTGGAGCTGGGCGCTGAGATTACAGAGGACTTCCGGGGAGAAGAGGTTGTCCTGATTGGAATCCTGAGAGGTTCCGTCATGTGGATGGCTGAGCTGATGAAGAGAATTGATCTGGAGACGAGCATTGACTTCATGGCCTGCAGCAGCTACGGATCCGGTACCAAGTCATCGGGACAGGTGAAGATCATCAAGGACCTGGAGTCGGATATATCGGGAAAGAACGTTATCATAGTGGAGGATATCGTGGACTCCGGAACGACGCTCAAGTATCTCAAGGGATACATGGAGAACAGGAGCGCCGGAAGCGTCAGGATATGCACACTGCTCGACAAGCCGTCGGGCCGCAAAGTTGACATCCACGTTGATTACGTCGGGTTTACTGTTGATGACAAGTTCATCGTTGGATATGGACTTGACTACGATCAGAAGTACAGGAACCTGCCGTACATCAGCTATTTGGATAATAAATAAGAAAACACATGTTGTTGAAAGGAGCAAATGACAATGCTGACAAATTTGATTAAGAAGCTGAAAGAGGACAGAAAATCCATTGTTTTCCCTGAGGGTACTGACAGCAGAATCCTCGGAGCTGCAGCGAAGATCATCGACGAGGATATCATGGACGTTGTCCTGGTAGGAGACGAAGATGAGGTTAAGGCTGCTGCAGAAGCAGGCGGATTTGATATTGCTGCTGCTAAGATCATCAATCCTGCAACGTATGACAAGATGGATGAACTGGTAGAGCAGATGGTTGCCCTCAGAAAGGGTAAGATGACTGCAGAGCAGTGCAGAGAAGCACTCCAGGGCGGAGCATACTTCGGAACTATGCTGGTTAAGGCCGGAGAAGCTGACGCACTTTTGGGCGGAGCAACTTACTCAACTGCTGATACAGTAAGACCTGCACTTCAGCTGATTAAGACGAAGCCGGGATACAAGAGCGTTTCATCATGCTACATCATGGTTAAGGAAGGCGCTGAGATGCTTTGCATGGGAGACCCTGCAATCAACATCGCACCTACTGCAGAGGAACTTGCTGAATCAGCAATCGAAGCAGCACACCCTGCTGAGATCTTCGGCATTGAGCCAAGAGTAGCAATGCTTTCATACTCGACCCTTGGTTCAGGTCACGGCGAAGCTGTTGACAAGGTAAGAGAAGCTGTTAAAATCGCTAAGGAGAACGCTCCTGATCTGGCACTGGACGGAGAACTGCAGTTTGACGCAGCAGTTTCCCCTGAGGTTGCTAAGACAAAGTGCCCTTA
>JAFTHD010000187.1 GCA_017457585.1 Bacillota bacterium
ATTCCGTGGATACTATCGTAATCAGGGTGGTATTCGGGAATCTCTTTTCCTTTGATTTCAGAAGCAGGACTCCGTTTTAAGATGTGGAAAAGAATGCCGCATAATAAGTTCAATGGAAGGAATCTTCACAACCTGCATAAACAGGAGAACACTTGCCGAACGTAAAACGAATATTAGACTACAGGTATAATGAAAGATATCTATCATTGTGGTAATATACTTTATGGAGATACTATGAAAATTGAAATCTATTTACAGGGAAGGTAACAATGAGCAACAGACAGACGGCTATTTTCGAAATATTGTATAAGGCAGAAGTCCCGGTATCAGCCTCAGATTTAGCGAGACAGCTGAATGTTAGCCGGCAGAGCATCGTAGGGGATATTGCTCTTTTACGTGCCTCCGGAACGGATATAACTGCAACTTCAAAGGGATACGTTCTAACGGACAGGGTGTTTGGAGACCATCAATATGTGGGCACCGTTGTTTGCAATCATTCGGATGAACGGCTGAAAGAAGAACTTTATACCATCGTCGATATGGGCGGTGTCGTCATAGATGTGAGCATTGAACATGCCATATACGGTGAACTAACCGGAAGGCTGGAACTGTCTTCGCGCTATGATGTTGATCTCTATCTTGCAAAGGTTTCAGAGAATATCAATGCTGCGCCGATAAGCAGACTTACAGGCGGTAAACATATGCACCGCATAGGCTGCAAAGACAGAGAAATCTTTGAACGAATAAGGCAGACTCTCTGCGATGCGGGCATTGCACGGTAGTATGGTTTCTGCAACAAGAAGTTCGTAACATCAGGCTTTGTCATAAAGAAAAAAACGTAAGAAGTTCTGAGAGACCGAATTGCGACAGAACGTGCCTGCGAAAGCGCGGCAATCCGTAATTTGCCCGTGCTTGAATAAGCATGGGCGTGAAAATATCGCCCGAAACTTTTGCATATATGATACAATGGTTTCAAACCGAACAGGTTATAACATTATGGAGAGAAAGTGAGGTGCGTGCATGAAGTACGTTTGCACTATTTGCGGCTATGTGTACGATGAGGAAAAGGAAGGCAAGCCTTTCGCAGAGCTTACCGAATGTCCGATTTGCAAGCAGCCGCCATCAAAGTTTAAGCCTGCAGAAGAAGAGAAAAAACAAGTTGAAATAGAGACCGGTGTACCGGCAGGAGAACTGGCATACGACCCTGCCTTTGTGAGAAACGACCCTACGGCAAGGTACATGGAAGAAATCCATCAGATGGCAGTATCCGGTGAGCCGATTGACGCGGCAATGGGAACGCTCCTGCCCCTTCCTAAGTGGGAGGACATCCTCCTGTTGGGAGCACAGCTGGATCCGCCGCCATTAAACGACGGTGATCCCGTCAATACGACGACCATCATCGGTAAGAAGGCAAAGAAACCGATGGTTCTCGAAAGTCCGGTGTACATTTCCCACATGTCCTTCGGCGCTCTTTCAAAGGAGATCAAGACGGCTCTGGCAAAGGGTTCCGCCATGGCAAAGACGGGAATGTGCAGCGGAGAGGGCGGAATCCTTCCTGAGGAGAAGGCTGCGGCCTATAAGTACATCTTTGAGTACATACCGAACAAGTACAGCGTGACGGATGAAAATCTCAAGTCTTCCGATGCCATTGAGATTAAGATCGGCCAGGGAACAAAGCCTGGAATGGGCGGTCATCTGCCGGGAAGCAAAGTGACTCCGGAAATCGCTCAGGTAAGGGGCAAGAAGGTGGGCGAAGACGTTCAGAGCCCGAGCAAATTCCCTGAGATTAACTCCAAGGAAGACCTGAAGGCGATGGTTGATATGCTGAGAGAAAGATCGGAAGGCAGACCGATCGGTATTAAGATTGCAGCAGGAAACATTGAAGCGGATCTGGCCCAGTGCGTATATGCAGAGCCTGATTTCATTACGATAGACGGCAGAGGCGGAGCAACAGGCTCCAGTCCGCTGATGCTGAGAGAAGCCACATCGGTTCCTACCATCTACGCGCTCTCGAGAGCGAGAAAGTATCTGGACAGCGTGGGCGCAGACGTAGACCTTGTGATAACCGGCGGACTCAGGGTGTCGGGAGACTTTGCAAAGGCCATCGCCATGGGCGCAGACGCGGTAGCTGTGGCAAGTGCAGCCCTCATAGCAGCAGCATGCCAGCAGTACAGAATCTGCGGCAGCGGCAACTGCCCTGTCGGCATCGCAACCCAGGATGAAACGCTGCGCGCAAGGCTTCACGTGGAGCAGTCGGCACAGAGGGTTGCAAACTATCTGAACGTATCGAGAAAGGAACTGGAGACCTTTGCGAGAATTTCCGGGGTAGAGGACATTCACGATTTGGGACTTAAGAACCTGATCACCCTCGATGAAGAGATATCAAAGTATACAGGAATCGTTCACGCAGGGAAGAGCGGTCAGGCTCCTGCACAGGAACAGAAAACGGAAAAAACGGAGGTAAGCGGTATGAAGTACAAGTGTGAAATTTGCGGAGAAGTCTTTGAAGTGAAGGCAGGAGAAGAACCTGTTTGCCCGCTCTGCAAGGCTACGGGAGACAAGCTGGTGGCAATAGAAGAAGCTCCGGCTGAAGAGAAGGCAAACCCTTATGCAGGAACCCAGACGGAGAAGAATCTGGAAGCTGCATTTGCCGGTGAATCCCAGGCAAGGAACAAGTACACGTACTATGCTTCCGTTGCGAAGAAGGAAGGCTACGAACAGATCTCAGCGCTTTTCCTGAAGACGGCTGAAAACGAGAAGGAGCACGCGAAGATGTGGTTCAAGGAGCTGAACGGACTTGGTGATACGCCTGCAAACCTGAAGGCTGCCGCTGACGGCGAGAACTACGAGTGGACGGACATGTACGAAGGCTTTGCAAAGACCGCAGAAGAAGAGGGATTCCCAGAACTGGCTAAGAAGTTCAGACTGGTTGCAGCCATCGAAAAGCACCACGAGGAGAGATACAGAGCGCTTCTCCAGAACGTTGAGACGAAGCAGGTGTTCGAGAAGAGCGAAGTGAAGGTCTGGGAGTGCCGAAACTGCGGACATATCGTGGTAGGAACCAAGGCTCCTGATGTTTGCCCTGCATGCGCACATCCACAGAGCTACTTCGAGGTAAACGCTGAGAATTATTAATATCAAAGGGAATGAGTTTATGGGGGATTGCATTTGCAGTCCCCTTTCATAAGTTTCGCAAAGGAGAAAAAGATGGACAGGAGAGATGACGCAAGGAGCAAGAAGATCATATTCGTTTCAAGCTGCCTTTTGAACACAAATAACAAGGTGCAGGGACTTGCCAGATATCCGGGTATGTGCAAAGAGGTCTTCGACACCCTCAACAAGTACGGCCTTGGAATCAACCAGATGGACTGCCCGGAGACGCTGTATCTGGGAATCTCCAGGTGGTTCCACACCAAGAATCTGTACGACAATCACGGATTCAGAACTTTCTGCAGGGAGATTGCAGAGAGAGTGACGACCTACATGGAGGAGTACAAGCGCGCAGGATATAAGACAGTAGGGGTTCTCAGTTGTGACGGATCACCTACCTGCGGAGTAACCATAACCAGTTGGGATGAACGGTGGGGCGGAGCACCGGCTGACCTTGAATACAACGACGCCATCATCGAGGGCGAAGGGGTGTACATTGAAGAGTTAAAGGCTGCCATCAAGGCGAGAGGCCTTGAAGTACCGCCATTTTATGGGCTGGCTATAGATGACGAATCGGTGGATATGGATCAGATTCTCTCTGATTTTGAAGATTTTATCAAGAGCATTTGCGAGTAGCGGAGAACGGGATGAGTGAAGAATACAAAGTAATCAGGACGGAGACGGCAGCCCAGAGGGCGGGAGCACACTACGTAAGGATACAGGGAATGGCTGTAAAGCATCACATTCCTCTCGAGCTGGAGTTTGACGAACACGATAATCAGGAGGCAAAGTATATCGTGCTCATCGACGACGTGCTCCCCGTTGCCACGTGCAGACTGTACCCCTATGACGATGAGACCATGCAGCTTAGCAGGCTTGTTGTGCTTCCCGAGTATAGAGGAAAGGGACTTGGCAGGAAGGTAGTAACGGAAGCTGAGAACTGGTCGAGAGATTTAGGGTATTCCAAAGTCATGCTGGAGAGCAGGGACAACAAGGTGGATTTTTACCGCAAGCAAGGGTACGTGGGAGATGAAAAAAACACCTTTTTCAAAGACCCCTTCTGGTGCGTTATGATGGAGAAAAGCCTCTAATATTTTTGCTCAAAAAACCTCTGAAAAAACTACAAAAAGTTAGCCTTGACTAAAGAGTTATAAAGGCTATAATGAAGTTATACCAACGATACGCCGCATTTTGCGGCGTTTGTCATTTTTAAGAAAGTGGTTACTGAAAACTAACAAAAGTTAACGATCACTAACGATACAAGGAGGATCAAAATGTTAAAGGAAATATGCGAAGTTTTGACAGATAACAAAAAGGGAATCGGCCTGTTTATCGGAGGTATCCTGGCAGGTACAGCAGGCGTCAGCGTGCTTTCAAGCGATGATGCAAAGAAGGTGTACACGCAGGCTACAGCAGCATTCCTGAGAGGCAAGGAAGAGGTAATGGAAACAGCCACTACCATCCGTGAAAACTGCGAGGATATCTATGCAGATGCCCTCGACATCAACGAGAAGAGAGCAGCAGAAAAGTCGGCAGCAGCTACGATCATCGAAGACGCTGCAGCAGCTTCCGAGGAATAGAAAAGTTTCCTACAGGAGGTTATACTCATGAAATGTATTATCAAAGCGGAATCTCAGGGCAGAATCAGGGTGCACCTATGTACACCGAAGATGAGCCTGAAGGAAGCCGATATTTTGGAATACTATCTCAGAAGCATAAGCGGTGTCAAGGCGGTTAAGGTCTATGACCGTACCTGCGACGTTTCAATAAGGTTTGGTGGTGAGAGGGCAGATGTGGTTTCAGCGCTTGCTGCCTTCTGCTTCGAAGATGAAAGGGCGGCAGCCCTCGTACCGGATCACACCAGCAGGGCGATGAACCGGGAGTTTCAGAACAGGCTGGTGAACATGGTCGTAAGGCGCTACGCCGGCAGATTCCTGATGCCACACAACTTGAGGGTGGCAATGTCCATCCGCTATGCATTGGGCTATGTTAAGGAAGGCCTTAAATCCCTCAGGGAAGGGAAGCTGAACGTTTCGGTGCTCGACGCAGCGGCAATAACGGCCTCCATCATAAGAAATGATCACGACACCGCGTCATCCATCATGTTCCTCCTCAGCATCGGTGACCTTTTGGAGGAATGGGTCAGAAAGAAGTCGGTGGATGATCTGGCAGGTATGATGGCTCTAAACGTGGATAAAGTATGGCTCTGTGCAGATGAGGGAGAGGTGCTCGTTCCCGTATCCGAAGTGGAGGAGGGGGATGTAATCATCGTCAGGACAGGCAACATGATCCCTCTCGACGGCAAGGTCATATCGGGCGAAGCCATGGTAAACCAGGCAGCGATGACAGGTGAGGCAATGCCTGTCAGAAAGACCCCCGGAAGCTACGTTTACGGCGGTACCGTTGTGGAGGAAGGGGAGTGCAGATTCTCCGTTGATAAGGCAACGGGAAGCGGCAGATACGATCGCATCGTCAAGATGATAGAAGAGTCTGAGAAGCTGAAATCTGAGACAGAGGCAAAAGCATCAAGCCTTGCAGATAGACTGGTGCCGTACAGCCTTGCAGGAACGGTCATAACGTATGCGCTTACGAGAAATGTTACATCTGCCATGGCATTTCTGATGGTGGACTACTCATGCGCACTGAAGCTTACCATGCCGCTTGCCGTCATGTCGGCCATGAGGGAGAGCAGCAAGTACAACATTTCCGTAAAGGGCGGCAAGTTCCTCGAGGCGGTATCGGAGGCGGATACCATCGTCTTCGATAAGACGGGGACGCTGACCCATGCTAACCCTACGCTGGCGAAGATCGTTCCATTTGGTGATAATGACGAGGCGGAGATGCTCAGACTGGCTGCATGTCTTGAAGAGCACTACCCGCATTCCATAGCGAACGCTGTAGTTGACGCGGCAAAGGAGCGAGGTCTTCTTCACGAAGAGCGGCATACGACCGTTGAGTACGTGGTGGCGCACGGTATTACGAGCATGATAGATGGCAAGAGAGCGTCGATTGGAAGCTACCACTTCATCTTTGAAGATGAAAAGACCCAGATAAGCGAAGCGGATAAGGAGAAGTTTGATACGCTTCCAACGGAATATTCACCGCTGTATCTGTCCATAGACGGTAAACTTGCAGCGGTACTATTCATACAGGACCCTTTGAGGGAGAATGCGGCTTCCGTCATATCGCGTCTGCGAAACGCAGGGTTTACCAATATCGTGATGATGACCGGCGACAGCGAGAAGACGGCAGCCTACATAGCGGAGAAGGCAGGCGTTGACCATTACGTGGCAGAGGTGCTCCCGGAAGATAAGGCTGAGTTTATCAAGCAGCAGAAGGCGGCAGGTCACAAAGTCGTAATGATTGGCGACGGCGTCAACGATTCGCCGGCGCTTTCCGAGGCAGATGCAGGGATTGCGGTAAACTCGGGAGCAGCCATAGCCAGGGAGATAGCAGATATAACGATTGAAGCGGACGACCTGGAGGTTCTGCTTACGCTTAGGCAGATTTCAAATGCACTGATGGACAGAATCCACAGCGATTACCGGTTCATCATGATATTCAATTCCATACTCATCGGTCTCGGTGCGACCAGGATAATCACACCGCAGCTATCGGCTATTCTGCACAATATCTCCACCATCATGATCAGCCTATATAACATGACTGATCTCCTTGAAGAATAGAGAGTTTTTCCAATTCTTAATCCAACTGAATCATCATACAAAGAGAACCACTGCAGCAATGCGGTGGTTCTCTTGGAAGCGGATTAAAAGCTCTGGTAAGCGCCTTCCCAGACGATCTTGTCGTACATTTCAGGGTCCGTATCACCCTCTGTTGAGAAGGCGAGTACGCGGCTGTCTTTGCCAAGGCCGAGACTTTTTCTAAGATCAGCATAATCATCGTTTTGCATGATCTCGGCGATTGCACCGACGCCGACAGCACCGGATTCGCCGGATACGACTCTCGCGTCTTCTCCCTTAGGACTTGAGAGAATCCTCATGCCCTTTGCCGTAACCCAGTTAGGGCAAGCGAGAAAAGCGTCCGCGCAGTTCTTTATGATATCCCATCCGATCGTCATAGGTTCACCACAGGAGAGACCGGCCATGATCGTCGAAAGGTCTCCCGTGCAGATTCTATATTCACCATCTGCTTCAAGGGCGGACTTGTAGAAACAGGCTGCGTTTTCTGCTTCGGCTATGATGAACGTAGGCGGATTGTCCGGGAAAAGATTTGTGATTAGTCCCACCACTGCACTTGCCAGACATCCTACGCCTGCCTGGATGATTACGTGGGTAGGTCTTGCTTCCGCTATGGATTTAAGCTGCTCGATAGCCTCGTCTACGAGTGTTCCGTAGCCCTGCATGATCCATGTAGGAATCTTTTCATATCCTTCCCAGGAGGTATCCTGAATTAGGACGCTAAAATCTGTGCCTTCCGATTCCTTTGCGGCCAGTCTTACGCAGTCATCGTAATTGAGATCTTCAACGGTAACCTGCGCGCCTTCTCTTGCGATTCTCTCGTATCTCTCCTGAGTCGTTCCCTTTGGCATGTGGATTACAGCCTTCTGTCCCAGCTTGTTTGCCGCCCAGGCGATTCCCATTCCGTGGTTGCCGTCGGTTGCTGTAAAGAATGTGGCCTGTCCGAATTCGTCTCTGAACTGGCTGCTGGTCAGATAATCGTAGGAAAGCTGAGAGATGTCCTTGCCCATCTTTTCTGCTATGAACTTTCCCATGGCGTATGATCCGCCCAGGACCTTGAACGCCTTGAGACCGAAGCGGTAGCTTTCGTCTTTTACGTAAAGACCGCCAAGGCCCAGCCTCTCTGCCAGGTTGTCAAGACTTGCGAGAGGTGTTTCATCGTACTGAGGGAAGGTCTTGTGAAACTGTCTTGCCGGTGCTACATTTTCTGGTTTCATTATTTCAAGGTTTTTGCTCTCTGTTCTCGTCATGCGGTTCATTTCCCATTTCATAGGTGTCTTGCTCATTTCGTCCTCCTATCTTGTTGTCAGGGTGTCTCTTAACTTCTTGACTGTATAGTACCACCGTAAAATAACAAAGTAAAACTGTTAATTTTGATATATAATACAGGTATAAACTGTAATTTGATGATATGGCAGCGGAGGACAGATATGAATTTTTCATCCATGGAATACTTTGTGGTGCTCTCCCAGGAGAGGAATTTCACCAGGGCAGCGGAGAGACTTCACATTACCCAGCAATCGCTGAGTTCACACATTGCAGGTCTCGAAAAGGAACTTGGCTGCAAGCTGGTTATCAGGCATATCCCTTTGGAGATAACGTACGCAGGGCAGATGCTCCTCAAGTACGCGGAGGATTTCAGGAATCTTCACAGCGATATGGAACGGGAGTTTTGCGATATATCGCAGAATCAAAAAGGCGTGCTGCGCATTGGATCGAGCACGACAAGGGGGAAGACGATTCTTCCGGACACCATATGCCAGTTCAGCGAAGAATACCCCAATATCATGATCGAGTGGATCGAGGGACCAAACGATGCGCTCCATCAGGAGCTTATAAAGGGAACGGTAGACGTTGCCATTGCAGACTTTCCACAGTCGCTGCCAGGCATAAAGATCGATGAATACTATAGCGAAGAGACGGTTCTCATAGTGAGCAGGGAACTTTTGAAGAAGGTCTGCGGAAAGGACTACGATCGTGCAGTAAGCTCCTTTGAAGCAGATGACTTCAGTCTCTTGAAGGACTGCCCATTTGTTTTGGGCGGAATGAAGGACCTGGATGGAAGAATCGGTATGTCCGTCTTGAAGAATGCCGGCATTTCGAATCCGCACATCAAGTTTTCATCTCACAATCTTGAGATGCTCCTGAACCTTTGCAGAAGGGGCGTGGGAGCATGCTTTTGCCCTAAGAACATTGCAGAATCAATTCTGAATGAGAAGGAGAGGAAGGGACTGCTCCAGTTTCATCTTGGCGAGGCTGCGGAATACCCGATCAGATTCGGGTACAAGGAGCGTTCCTATCAGTGGAGCGTCATAGAGAAGTTCATGGAGTGCGCCATAGGAAATATCTAAACGGCATTATGCGGACCTCCATCACTGGAATGTACTACAAAGCATGGTAACGGATTGGCTTGAAATATTCTGCCGTTAGAATTACTATAACAACAGTGACAGAAAAATGAAAACACGCAGGTTTTTCCTTAAACGAGGAGAGTGAATGATGCGGGAGGAACGCATGATCATATTGGAAAACGAGAAATTAAAGCTGACTTTTTCGCAAGATGCCTACAGCGGACAGCGGTTCGATAACACGGGCATCATAACGCAGATTGAACTTAAATCTGAGGACGGTGAAAACACCACCTTCTGTACGAAGGAGCGGCTTGAGCCGGGTGAAGGCTCCGGCGGAATCGGCCTTGCAAACGAATTCGATATTGAAGATCCCGATTCTTACGATAAAGCGGAGGAAGGCAGTGCCTTTCTCAAAATCGGTGTAGGCTGGCTGAGGAAGCCACGAGGCCGTGACTATTTCTTCATGGATTCCTATGAGGTCATAGATGCAGGAAAACTCGATGTCAGCGTCAGCGAAAGCAGGGACGCCATAAGGATCCGGTGGGACAGTGGCGTTCATAACGGTTACGGCTGTCTCTATGAGAAGACTATTGAACTTGTGGGCGAGGCGGTCATAGTATCCTACTCCCTGACAAATACCGGAAGCACATCTTTTCAGACGAAGGAGTACGCCCACAACTTTGTGAATGTGGGAAACGCGCAGGTAGAAGAAGGGAACTACGATCTTTCCCTGACAGATAGCGGCCGGGGCAATCTGATGAGGGGACGCTTCATAGATTACAGCCTGCAGGAGAGCAATATTACGGTTGATCCAGGAGATTATCCGGGTTGCAGAGGCTGGCGGCTTATGAGAAAGGAAGACGGGCTGTCCATTTCAGAGACGGAGGACTTCAGCCCTGTGAAGATCGGCATCTGGTCGAGACATCACGTGGTCTCCTGTGAGCTTTTTAACGAAGTGAGGCTCAGGCCTGGCGAGGCGGCAGAGTGGAGCAGGACGTATACCATCGCAGGGGAACGTTGATAAACACGGCGTCATGGGATATAATTAGCTGACAGCAAAAGCGATAAGGAGAGTTGGTATGCTTTCACCTGAGATACAAAAGATTCACGATGAAGCGGGAATCGTAACGATTACAATCGATGACCCCGGATACCCTGAGAAGATGCGAAATATCGAAGATCCTCCCCAGGTGCTCTATGCAAAGGGAAATCTGGACCTTCTGAGCGCAGAGAAGCACTCGGCCGTAATCGGTGCACGCGCCGTTTCCATGAAGGGAATGGACACTGCCATAGGCTTTGGGAACGTTCTCGCAATGGACGGAGAGGTGGTCGTAAGCGGACTTGCGGCAGGCTGCGATACGGGAGGTCACCTGGGATGCATGGGAGCAGGAGGCGGAACCATCGCGATTTTACCTTGCCCGATAACGCAGATTGGTACGAAAGCAAGGGCGGAGCTGGCGGAGCGAATCGTTGCTTCAGGAGGCCTTCTGATTACCGAGTATCCTCACGGTGATGAGGAATCGGAGGAAAAGTACATCGCCAGGGACAGGCTTCAGGCTGCCATGAGCGAGGGTCTGATTGTCGTAGAATCATTCCTGGGCGGCGGTACCATGCACACGGTAGACTTTGCAATGAAGATGGGGAAACTGGTGGGTGCCTACAGGAATCCCGGCGGTTTCGATATGACGGACACGACGGAGGGCAACGAGTATCTGATAAACGAACGCGGAGCCTTTGTGATAAGGAATATGAAGGATTTGAGAAATTTTATAGGTAGGATGAATGATATTAGGAGGGAAACAAAATGAGTCTTGGGCTTATTTATTTGATTGTTTTAGCAGTATCCGTTGTGTGCGGATTCCTTTCGCTGAACAGACCGGATTCAAAGATTACAATGATCGCTGGTGCGGTTATGGTAGCTGCGTGTATTTACGCGACCATTAAGTACAGCTGGTTTCACATCCTGGGTTTCGTAGGTGTAACGCTGGTGGGTCTCAATGTGTTCAGTTTCTTTAAGCTTATGGGGCAGCGAAGGGCGGAAGAAAAAGAGAGGATAGACAAGATTTTTGCTGTTGATGATGATAAGGACGAAAAAGAAGAATAAAAAAGAGGTCTGAAATGGGGAACGTTATCGAGGGCAAGCTCAGGACTCTACTCATTATGGAGACTTTGCTTCAGAAGAGTGATCAGGACAACAGAATATCAACAAAAGGACTCATAGAGATGCTGGAGTCAAAGGGGATTAAGGCTGAGCGAAAGAGCATATATGCTGACATCGACACTCTGACCGAGTGGGGGCTCGATATCATTTACAGCAAAGAGAAGCCTGCCGGATACTTTGTTGCAGGCAGGGATTTTGAACTTCCGGAGCTTAAGCTTCTCGTTGACGCCGTCCAGTCATCCAAGTTCATTACGAGGAAAAAGTCGCGTGAACTCATCGAAAAGCTTGAAAAGCTGACAAGCGAGAGTCAGGCGAGAGAGCTTCGGAGGAACGTATATGTTTCCGGAAGAATCAAGACGGATAACGAACAGATTTTTTATAATGTAGATAAGATTCACGAAGCAATCGGCAAGGGCGTTCAGATAGAGTTTACCTACTATGAATGGGATTTGAACAAGGAACTTGTGCCCAAGAAAAACAGATCCAAGTATGTAATAAGTCCATGGTTTCTCACCTGGGATGATGAAAATTACTACTTGATAGGATATGACAGCAAAGCTGACGGTGTTAAGCATTACAGAGTCGACAAGATGAAGGCAATATGCCTCACGAAAAAAGAGCGCGAGGGAGAAGAACTGTTTGCGGATTTTGACCCGGCAGGCTATGCGAGACAGACTTTCGGTATGTTTGGAGGAGAGCCGGAGAACGTTACTCTCGAATGCAGTAACAGTTTGATCGGAGTTATTCTGGACAGGTTCGGAACGGACAACATCGTAGTTCCGGTCGATGGGGAAAGATTCAGGATACAGCAGCAGGTAAACGTGAGCGGGCAGTTTTTCGGATGGCTTTTGGGTCTTGGCGCAGAGGTTAAAATCGTTCATCCTAAGCACCTGGCGGATAGATTCACAGGGCTTCTGGATGATGTAATGGAACGTTATAAAACCGGTGATGAATAGATGAAACCTGCTGCAGCTTGCAAAAACATAATCGTTTTTGAAATTTTGTGAATTTTTCGCATTATGTAACGCTGCGTTAGAGTATTAAATAAAGTGATAAAAGGGTGTCATAGTACACCCTTTTATAGTGCATGTTACACGCAAAAAACCAATCTGAATAGCGGTATTCAAAGGGTCAGGAAGGTGCGGGCAAGTACCTTACAGCAATGTGAGAGTTGATATGTAAATGGCTTGTCTAAGATTGCCGAAACCATGATATTTCAACGCGAAAAGCAGATGTATACAATTTGGAGCGATGGGGTGCGAAGGACAGCATTTATATGGGATAATTAAATTACGATAAAATAATAACAATAAAAGGGTAACGCGCTTGACACTAACTGGAGATTTGCCTATAATGTTAGAGGCTAGAAAGCAAATTTCTATGGTTAGTAAAAATTTAGGAGGATAAGAATGGACTTCAAATTATCAAAGACACATCTCCTGCAGCAGGAACTTTATCGTAAGTTTGCAGAAGAGGAAGTTAAGCCACTGGCAGAAGACATGGATGAAACTGAAGTATTTGACATGGAACTTCTGGCTAAGATGCACAAGTATGGTCTCATGGGTATCCCATACTCCAAGGAATACGGCGGAGTAGGCGGCGACTATCTGAGCTATGCTCTCTGCATGGAAGAGATTTCAAAGGCAGACGGAAGTACTGGTATCACGATTTCAGTACACACTTCACTTTACTGCTCATGCCTGGACTACTTCGGAACTCCGGAGCAGAAGGAAAAGTTCCTGAGACCTTGCATTGACGGTTCAGCAACAGGCTGCTTCGGTCTGACAGAGCCTAACGCAGGATCAGACGCAGCAGGACAGCAGACACAGGCTGTATACGACCCTGACACTGATGAATACATCATCAACGGTGGTAAGGTATTCACAACAAACTCAGGTTTTGCTGATTACTGTACAGTATTCGCAATGACTGACAAGAGCCAGGGAACAAGAGGCATTTCATGCTTCGTAGTAGACCTTCACCAGGAAGGCGTTACAGTTAGCGAAAACATCAAGAGAATGGGTATCAGAGCAGCTCAGAACTGCGAAGTTACTTATGAAGACGTTAGAGTTCCTTCATTCAACAGAATCGGCAAGGAAGGCCAGGGATTCAAGATTGCAATGAGAGCTCTTGACGGTGGTAGAATCGGTATCGCTGCACAGTCAGTAGGACTTGCTCAGGGCGCTATCGACGAAGCTATGGCATACGTTAAAGAAAGAAAGCAGTTCGGAAGACCTATCTCAGCATTCCAGACTACTCAGTTCAAGCTTGCTGACATGCAGACTAAGGTTGACGCAGCAAGACTCCTCACTTGGAGAGCTGCTCTGACGTAGGATGCAGGTGAAAACTACAGCAAGGATGCTGGTATGGCTAAGCTCTTCGCTTCAGACGTTGCTAACCAGGTTTGCCGTGAA
>JAFTHD010000188.1 GCA_017457585.1 Bacillota bacterium
CACGGTCCAGCCACCGATCTTGATGGCGTGCCTCGGCCTGAAGAGCATTTTGACCGCCAGATAATTTGTAAAATATCCTATTACGGCACCGACAAGCGGTCCCGCAAGCATCGTTATACTCATGTCTCTTACCTACTCAACGCTCAAAATCTCGAACTCCTGGCTCTCCTGTGAAAGCTGCAGAAGCATTTTGCGAACGTTGATATCTTCGATGCTGCCGCCTATCGTAATCCACAGTCTCATGGCGGAATTGTCGATGGAGTTGTCCATCCTCTGAATCTCCGTAACGTTGTATCCATAGTCGCTGATCAGCCCAAAGATTGCCGCAGCCTGACCCGGTACGTTGTCCCTTATCATCTCGAATCTGACCTTCTTTGGTTCTGCCGGAATCTCCACATCCTCAAGCAGTTCTTCGAAGAGTCCGTCCACCTGGTCGTAAAGTATGCTGTACTGAAGCATTCTGCTGGACTCTATCATCTTTCGGGCAAAGCCCTTCATCTCAGGAAGTCTCTCCTCGGGAACGCCGTCGCTCATATTGGCCATGATGTTATCCTCTCGCTCCTCCAGGTAAATGTGGTGAATCCCGTCGTCGATCTTCGTCTGAACGACCTGCTCCGCGTAGTCAAGTCTCTTCATGAGCAGCTCTCTTATCTCAGCGTCGAGAACGTCTATATCTTTTCTTATGTCTTCAAGCTTCATCGTCATCGTCTTACCTCTTTTCTGATTGCAATGATTACAGCAAATGCTGCACTTACATTATATATGATTATATTACCCTATGCCAGTCTCGTAAAGGAGGCATCGCCGCCCTCGCCGTCATGGATTCTTTCCTTCGTCTTCTTGAACACCTCCGCGTGGAAGAAACATTCGCCTGTCACACTGAGCATGTACTCGAAGTCTTCCCCCGTAAAGGATATGGCCACCTTATCTTCGTCGATAAACTTTCGCGTTGCAATGTCGGTTCCGGTGATTACGGCGCGGGAGTTTTCTTTGCCGATTTCTGAGAAAGGAACCCTGAGCATGGACGCGCAGCCGGAAGCTGTCGTTGCTGCGATGTGATCGTAGTAGCCCCTGTTGTATCCGTGGAGATTAAAAAGTGTGCTAAGTTGGTCCGGTGTGCAGAACACGGTAACCACATCTGCCTTAAGACCCTCTCTGTACGGCTCAAACCGTATGGCATCGTGCCCATCCATGACATCCTTCGGCAGGCTGTCGAACATAGCCTCCCCGGTAGGCGGATCGCACTTGAACCTTTCACCCTTCGGAGTCCACATCTGATCTGATCCGTGGGACAGGAATATTCCAAAACCTCCCGGAATCTCAGGTCTCCCGTCCACAAGACCCGAATTGTGATCGAAGCCTCCGCAGCTGCAGGAACCCTTTTTCAAAGTGACCGTTCTGCCTGCAAGAACCTGCGGAAACACCTTGTAGACGCACCCGAAAAGGTCATCGCACTTGACGTCCTTTGAGTCGACGCGAGTCGACGCTATTACACACCCGTCCAGCTTCAGAACGTCTGTAAATTCTTTGTAACTCATACCTCTATCTCCTTGAATTGTGGAACTATATTTTGATTATATCATACCGTACAATGTGCAAAAACTAAAAAGACTTGAAGAATCCGCAGGCTCACTCAGCGCCCTATGCCGAACCATAAAAAAACCCGCCTGACTCAAACCTGCCAGACGGGTCACTCTGAAATTTCCTTTAGTTTCACTTCATAACCTCACTTTCTCACGACTCTGTACCGCTCCTGCCGCCCGCGCTTCCCAGCGCTGCCGGCACTTCGCTGCTCTTCGTGTTCTCATCTCGTCCTGCGCCGCCCCGGAGACTTCTCTCCGCCGAACCGCGCTCCTCGCGGAAACTTAGCTTCTTCGCATCTTCTCGCGTTGCTTCTGCTCTTCTGTTCCTTTGTTGTAAACACATAATAACACGGTTAAGAAAGCAAGTCAACAGAATTTTATAATTTTTATAAATTTTCTGATTATTTGGTTATGAGCTCCGATTCTACGATCACGTTTGCATTGTCAACTCTCTTGAGAACGTCTTCAGTGAATGTTTCCGGCGGCGTGTCCGTCAGTGAAACCGATACATGTTCCGGCTGGAATCCCAGTTCTTCAATGAAAAGAGTCTCGATTTTCTTTGCGATATTTTCTTTGATCTCCGGTGTTCTTCCCGGGTACAGACTTACATCGATATGTGGCATTTCTTTTCTCCCTTCTTATTTAAGTGTCTTTGTGCTTTAATTATAAAACACCGCACGCCCCCTGTGCAATAGTGCTGCGAGAGCAAATACTTTTCACCGGCGGGCGCTCCCGCTTCATGACCATCCTGATAACGTAAGGGCGCCTCACATACTGCGAAGCGCCTCTATCACCGTTATTATTATATTATGCACGTGCCTTGTATGCCTCAAGACCCAGCCTTATAAGCTCTGCCGCCCTTCTCATCTTCTCTGGGGAAAGAACATAGGCTATTCGGATTTCGTCTCTTCCTGCTCCCGGCGTTGAATAAAAACCCTCTGCCGGACTGAAGTTTACAGTCTCACCATTGTCCTCAAACTCCGTCAGCATGAACATGAGGAACTTTTCTGCGTCGTCTACCGGAAGTTTTGCCATCAGATCAAACGAGCCGCCCGGCTTCTGGCAAACCACCCCCGGAATCTTTGATATCTCCTCATAAGCCGCATCGCGCCTTGCGTCGTAAATGCACTTCACCTCTTCATAGTAGGCGGCATCCATCTTATAAAGTTCCGCTGCGCCTACCTGCTCCAAAGTCGGCGAACAAAGTCTCGCCTGTGCCAGCTTCAGCATCGCTTCCATGATCTCAGGGTTCTTGCTTAATACTGCACCGACACGCGCGCCGCATGCTGAATATCTCTTTGATACGGACTCTACGATAATCACCCTGTCGGCGTACTCCGGGAGCTGCCCGAATGTTACTGGCGTTTTGCCGTCAAATGTGAACTCTCTGTACACCTCGTCCGCAATGATCCAAAGGTCGTGTTCCTTTGCAAACTCTCCGACAGTCCTCATATCGTCTATCGACAATACGTTACCTGTAGGGTTGCCCGGGTTGATACAGCAAATTGCCTTAATGTCCTCTCTGTATGCGGCTTCAAGACGCGCTCTGTCCGCCCAGAAGTACCCGTCCTCAGCCTTCGTCTGTATCGGCACAATCTGGCCACCTGCAGATGCGCAGAAGGTGGCGTAATTAGTATAAAACGGCTCTGCCATCATCACCTTTTCGCCCGGGTTCAGAATGCTCGTAAAGATCATGTTCAGCCCTTCTGATGCACCGTTTACAGGGATTATCTGGTCACGTATAAATTCCACGCCGTAATGATTGAAATAGCCTATTATCGCATCGAGCAGTCCGGTATATCCTCCCGACTGTTCGTATTCAAGAACTTTGTTATTGTAATTTCTGATTGCTTCCATGAAGCATTCAGGTGTTTCAAGATCAGGCTGACCGATGTTCAGCCAATACAGTTTCTTACCGTCTTCAATGGCTTTGAATCCGAATTTATTAAGCTTCCTAATCGGCGAAAACTGCATCGCCGAAACTCTCTTTGATAGCAACATATTTTACACAAATCTCCTCAACTATAATGTAATGCCTAAGATGTCAAATGCAAATACAAGCGGGGCAAGTATTCTGTATACATTCATAACATAAGTTAAAATCCCCGTCAATATTTAGAGGGGATTTTTAATAACGATATATTATATGATTTCTACTATAACCGCGAATACGCTTAGGGTGACGAGAGATAACACGGTCGAAAGCATTACACCCTTTGTCGAGAATCCTACATCCCCGTCGTACTGCTGTGCAAATATTGTCGTGCAGGCTCCCACCGGGGTTGCCATTTCAACGACAATGACCTTGCCGATGAGGCTCATATCCGGGAAGATGAGCAGAACTCCTGCCAGGAAAATTAGCGGTATTGCAAGCAGTCTGAAGGCGGACATCACGTACAGCCTCTTATCTTCAAGAAGGTCTTTGAAGCTGAGCCTTCCCAGCTGGAATCCTACGACCATCATGGCAAGCGGCGCCGTTGCAGATCCGACCGTCTCCATCGGTACGGATATAATGGATGGCAAAGTAATGCCTGCTACGAAGAGCCCCAGCCCGACTACTATCGATGCCATCCCCGGCGTCAGGAAGTGCTTGACGCTCAGCCCTATGTGCTTGCCGGTGGACCTCTCGATGAGGATAATTCCCACTGTAAATATGAATATATCCTGCACTGCATCTATGAGCGCTGCATAAAATGTTCCTTCTGAACCGTAGAGCGCCGCGCACACCGGAATTCCCATGAATCCGGTGTTTCCGAACATGAGCATGAAGGTGAGAAGATATGCCTTGGAGTCATCAAGGCTCTTCATGACTTTGCACAGGCCTCTGGCGATAATGTACGCGATAACCATGGCAGCTATCATTGCGATGGCAAGTATTCCCATGTTTATGCAGAGTTCCTTCGAAAAATCTCTCTGCAGGGATATCACGATAAGACACGGCCACGTAACGTTGACGATGACCGTTGAAAGTCCTTTGCTCTGCTCATCACTCATAACGCCGGTTCTTCCAAGCAAGAATCCCGGAATAATCATGAGAAAAAGTTTTATAAGAGACAATATTATCTGTGTTGTAGCCATATGTTGCTCCTTGCCCGAACCTTCGCGCACCCCGTTTCGTGATGTTCACGTGGAATTATAACTCTATTATCCTTGATATTTCAAGGCGTTTAACCCACGTTTATATATCTTTTATACCTTGTATTTGCGAAAAATTGTTCTATACTATATATAGGTGTTTTATCGCATAACACGAGGTATATATACTATGAAAAAACTCTTTGAACGTATTATCGTTATCGCTTTAATCGCGAGTCTTTTCGTCATATCACCCCTGCCCGCAGGCCAGGCTTACGCTGCAGACGATACGCCCGCTTCGACCAGCATAACCAAATACAGCATTACGAAAACGTATTTTACAGTGAACTGGAAAAAAGTTGACAAAGTTTCAGGCTATCAGATTCAGTACTGCATGGACAGGTTCTTTCTGAACCCTACGACTGTCAAAGTAGAGGATCCTTCTGTAACGTCAAAGCGCGTATCCCTCAAATCCTTCAGCCCCTGCTACATAAGGGTCAGAACCTATAAGACGACTGCCGACAAGACGCTCTACTCTTCATGGGCAGTCTCAGGTAACACGAAGGTAAGCAAAGAGGCCATTATCGTTCGCGTTACCAAACCGAATGGTAAGGAATTCGAACTGCGAAGCGCCGCAAAGCAAAAGATGAAGAAGTATGATACCCTCCAGGGCGGATGTGCATACGGTGATTATGGCTGGTTCATCCTCTATAACAGAAATGTCAACAAATGCAAGCTTGCCAAGGTGAAGATGAAGACCATGGAAGTGGTAAAGGTGTCGGGCGTCCTTGCAGTGTCACACGGGAGCAGCGTTGCCTACAATCCTAATACAAAGGAACTGGCAGTCTGTCACGGCCCATACAATTACAAAAAGGTGTCGATCATTGACCCGAATACGCTGGCTGTCAAATCTACAGTCACCCTTTCGCTGCCTACAGGAACTAAGGGTGCCACGAAGAAGCAGTGCCGAAATTTCTCGGGAATCACGGCTCTCACCTACAACAACGAGCATAAGGTTTACGTTGCAAGGCTTAAGGCCCAGGGAAATCTCGTATATTTCAACAGCAAGTTCAAAGCTGTCAAATACGTTAAGCTCAGCTATTACGGCGGTCAGATGTACCAGGGAATTGAATCTATAGGAGATTACAATCTCGTAAGCAGCAGTCCGTACAGAGGCGGAAAATACAACAAGATCACGG
>JAFTHD010000189.1 GCA_017457585.1 Bacillota bacterium
AACGAGATGATAAAGGATCCTGTGCTCCTCAAAAAGGTAGTGGCAATGATCATTCTCATCGTTGCCGGATTCGCACTCCACGGCGTTCTGGGTCTCGAGTCCTCCATGATCGCCCTCGCCGGTGCAACGATCATGCTCATCATCGGTAAACAGGACGTGGAAAAGGTAGTCCTGGACGTTGAATGGCCGACCATCATATTCTTTACGGCTCTCTTCATCGTCGTTGGCGGCATGGAGCATACAGGAGTGATCGACGTGATGGCTGACGGAATCATGAACTTCACTGATGGCAAGCCTGTGATGACGATGATGATCATCCTTTGGGTATCCGCAATCCTTTCATCGACACTGGACAACATTCCGTTCGTTGCAACGATGATTCCACTCATCCAGGCCATGGGTGCAGAGGGAATGGACATAGGGCCTCTTTGGTGGGCGCTCTCACTCGGCGCATGCCTGGGCGGCAACGGCACCCTCATCGGAGCATCGGCTAACGTGGTACTCACCGGAATCAGCGCTAAGAACGGACATCCGATCACCTACGTGGAATTCCTCAAGATCGGATTCCCGACCATGATACTTACGCTCATCGTATGTACTGTCTACATGCTCGTAAGGTACGCATAACGCTTTTAATAAATGAACTCGAAATTCACTGACTACATTATGGTACCAGGAACTGCTGCCTTCTAACCTCTACGGCGGCAGTTCCACTTTTTTGTTGATTGAATCGGAAGTGTTACAGTATACTGATAACAGGAGGTGGCGAAATGTCAGTGGAAGGTTATATCGGGCTGGATTATGCGAAGAATTACATTCTGCCGAGAAAAGACGACGCGCACAAAGGGGACTGCGGACGTGTCCTCATTGTAGCAGGTTCCTACGGCATGGCAGGTGCTGCGGTGCTCTGCACGAGGGCGGCTCTTAGAACGGGCGCAGGCCTGGTAACGGCCGCCGTACCTGATAGACTCTTTGATATCCTTCAGATTTCTGTTCCCGAGGCCATGTGCGTAGAACGGGAAAGCCTTTTTCATGAGGGCGCTCTCGCAAAGTACGACGCCATCGCCATAGGTCCGGGTCTCGGCGTCAGCCGTGAAAACTTTGAACTCATAACGGGAATCATCGAGAACAGTCGTTGCCAGATGGTAATCGACGCCGACGGACTCAACACCCTTTGCAGATACGATGAAAACTTTGAAAAGGTCAGGCGCGCAGGGGAGCGAATCGTGCTCACGCCACATCCCGGCGAGGCGGGAAGAATCCTCGCCTGCGCAGGAGAAGGACCCGTCTCTGAGATGGGGAGAGAACAGGCGGTAAGGAGACTTGCGGACTTTACGGGCGCAACGGTGCTCCTCAAGGGAAAAGATACGCTCGTCACCCAGCAGGGAGACGGCATATCCTGCAACACGACGGGAAACCCGGGGATGGCAACGGGCGGAAGCGGAGATGTGCTGACTGGCGTCATCGCAGCTCTTCTCGCCAATGGATGGAACACAGGCGTTGCCGCAAGGACGGGAGCATACGTGCACGGCAAGGCTGGCGATCTGGCGTCGGAGCGGACAGGAGAGTGGGGAATGACGGCAATGGATATTGCTGAGTGCCTGCCTGCTGTGCTAAAATATATATCAGGACGTTAAAAACCTACAATCAGGCTTTTAAGGAGGCTATGAATGGAAATTAAAGAACTCGAGAGAACGGCCGCACAGGTGAGGATCAACATCGTGAAAGCGCTTAACGCTGCCGGGTCCGGACATCCGGGCGGTTCTCTGTCTATTGCAGACGTGGTTACGGTTTTATATTTTGACGAAATGAACATCGATCCTGCCAATGTGGAGCTTTCCGGCAGGGACAAGATGATACTCTCAAAGGGACACGCAGGTCCGGTGCAGTACGCTGCCATGGCCGTGCGCGGATACTTTCCGGAGGAGGAGCTGCTCACCCTGAGGAAGCTGGGTTCAAAGTTCCAGGGACACCCGGACAAGAAGAAGCTTCCTGGAATCGAAATGTCCACAGGCTCCCTGGGCCAGGGATTTGCAGCAGCCAACGGAATGGCCCTCGCAAACAAGCTGGACGGTGACCCGGGCAGAATCTACGTGATCTTAGGCGATGGAGAACTTCAGGAAGGCATCGTTTGGGAAGCTGCCATGGCTGCAGGCCACTACGGGCTCGACAATCTGGTTGCAGTGGTAGACCACAACGGTCTTCAGATAGATGGTAAGAACGACGACGTGATGAAGGTAACGCCTGTTGAAGATAAATTCGCAGCCTTTGGTTGGAACGTTATCACTATCAATGGCCACGACATAGCCGCCATCAAGGAAGCTCTCGCTTCCGCAAGAGAAGTCAAGGGGAAACCTACCGTTATCGTTGCTGAAACGGTCAAGGGCAAGGGCGTATCCTTCATGGAAAATCAGGCCGGATGGCACGGCAAGGCTCCTGATGATGAGCAGACGGCTCAGGCAATTGCAGAACTGGGAGGTGCATTATAATGGCAGATAAGATCGCAACAAGACAGGCTTACGGCGAGGTTTTAGTTGAGCTGGGTGCAGAGTATCCGCAGCTCGTAGTAATGGATGCCGATCTTTCAGGTTCTACCAAGACGGGAATGTTCGCAAAGGTGTATCCGGACAGATTCTTCAACATGGGTATCGCAGAGCAGGGCATGTACGCGACGGCGGCAGGTCTGGCTCTCTCAGGCAAAATCGTCTGCGCCAGCACCTTTGCCATGTTCGCATCGGGAAGAGCATACGAGATTATCAGAAACTCCATCGGATATACGAAGGCAAACGTGAAGATCTGCGCAACACACGCAGGAATTACCGTGGGCGAGGACGGCGCCAGCCATCAGACCTTTGAGGATATTGCCCTCATGCGCGAAATTCCGGGTATGACGGTGATTAACCCGTCAGACGCAGTTTCCGCGAAGAAGCTCATACGCGCATCCTTTGAAATTGACGGACCATGCTACGTGAGACTTGGCAGGGCTTCCGTTCCCGTATTCTACGATGAGAGCGCAGCGCTTGAGATCGGCAAAGGCAACCAGCTTCGCGAAGGCTCGGACGTCACCATCGTTGCTACGGGCATTATGATTAGCGAGGCCATGACCGCAGCGGAGACTCTTGCGGCAGACGGAATCGAAGCAAGGGTCATCGACATCCATACGATTAAGCCAATCGATGAGGAAATCATCATCAAGGCTGCAAATGAGACGGGTGCTATCGTTACGGCGGAGGAGCACTCGGTAATAGGTGGACTCGGAAGTGCCGTTGCAGAGGTGGTCGTTCAGAAGGCGCCTGTAAAGATGGCTTTCGTCGGTCAGCACGACACCTACGGCGAGTCGGGTAAGCCGGATGAACTGAAGGCCAAGTACGGCATGACCGCAGCAGACATCGTTGCCGTCGTAAAAGGATTGCTGTAGCCGGCGCATCGTTCGTTTGACCGCGGGGCGCCGCTTATGTGTTACCCTTTTGACCGCGCGTGCCGCTGACGCTTTGCTCTTTTGACTGCGCCCACGCCGCGGCAATACCTAAACGCACTTTTTTTGAATAATAGAATTGCAATTTACCAAAAACAATTCTGAAATACGATAAATGGCGATTTCAGAATTGCACGAGGGGACTTTGCAATTCTGATAGACAAAAAAGTCCATTTCAGAATTAAAACTGGACGTTTACAATTCTAAATTAACAAAAAACGCGAAAAAGGTATTGCGAGAGCTCCATACTAAGTCAGATACGTCAGCCCTTCGGGGCTGACTTTTGGTTTATACCGGTTTGTATCAATGCTTTTTATTGAGAGAATATTGATAAGAAAACGTTTTCGCTGTATAATTATAGTCAGATAATTATTGTCCTTAATTCAGAATTTATATTATAATAAAAACTAATAGTGAATAGCCTTTGGATTGTAATCATCTCTGTAACAGCATCTTAGAATAACCCACAAATCCAGATTGATGTAAGATTTTGATAAATGAGAGTACGAAATTTATTTGAAAGAGTGATAGAGAGATTTTTCGGTACTATCAGGAACCATAAGCCGCTGGTGATGACTTTATCAGCGTTTGTTGTATTTGTGACGACATACATGCTCATTTTGCCTGCGCTCACACTTGATGAAGATGAGGCAGCGGCGCAGGGCGGAATCGATGTTCCTGCAGCAAGTCAGGATGACACCACATTGTCAAAGGCTCATGACACAGTCAAGCAGGAGACTCTTGTTACTGAGGATAATGATTACATCGTTTCTGTAAAGTATGATGTTGGTGCAAACATTCCACAGAGCACAAAACTTACCGTAAACGAGATAACCGAAAAGAGCGATAGTTCGTATAAAGATTATGAATCTAAGGCACTTGAGGCGGTGTGCGACAAGGTTGGAAGTGATAAGGTTTCTGGATTTGATTTTGCAAAGTTTTATGATATAACGCTTGAGTCCCAAGGCAAAGAAACCCAGCCCGACTCAAGTGTTGATGTAACCATCGATTTCAATAAAAAGTCGGCACTTAATGGTGATGGAACAGCATTCATCGTTCATTTCAAAGAGAACCCGAAGACCGGCAAAATCACTGCATCCGTTCTGGATGAGGAAGACACCCAGTTTACAATCAAAAATGACAAAATGCAGCAGGCTTCCTTTGCTGCCGACAGTTTCTCCGTCTACGCGGTAGTCTATACCGTGGACTTTTACTATGGCGAATACGAGTACCATATGAACGGGGGAGAGGATATGCTCCTGTCGGAACTTTTCGGCGCCCTTGGAATTGATGTAGCTGCATCTGATGTTTCCTCTGTAAAGTTCTCAGACTCTGATCTTCTTGAAATCACGAAAACAAAGTCCGATTACAAGCTCTCCAGCCTGAAGCCGTTCGACACGGAAGAACTCCTAACCATCACTATGGAAAACGGTGACGTGTATGAGGTGAAAGTGACGGATGCGGTAGCTGTGAAATATGAAGTTACTGATGCATCATTAGCCCAAATACACCAGTCTGGCAGTACTGATGTTACGAATAAATTTGCAAATACATCATCTGAAAACACGTCCTA
>JAFTHD010000190.1 GCA_017457585.1 Bacillota bacterium
AGAAGCGAAGAGATTCCTGCCTTTCTGGTGGTCACCTGACGTTGCACTTGCAGATTTGGCGGAAGACGCCCTTGCTTTTGAAGACGGCAAGCACGTGAGAACGCCGGCATTCAGCAGCCCTATATACAGAGCATGGCCGGAGACTGACGGCAAGTTAGTAAGAATGGTAGAGCACTCACACGATGAGCCTACATACGTTGGATTCCACGCTGATAAGTACTTCAAGGGCTGTAAGAACGCTTACTTCAAGTACGGCGGCGTTGGTATCGAATACGCAGAACCGCTTTCAAGAGCAGGACTCCTTTCATATGAAGAAGAGGAAATCAACGGACGCAAGGTAGTTCCTCACGATGTTATCCTGAGACATACGCCACCTGCACCAAAGGATCCTGAGGTAATCAAGGAGATCATCGATGAAGGTCTCGTTTCAGACGCAGGTGCTTTCGTTCTGGAAGCATACGGCAAGAAGGATGGAAAGGACGTTATGGTAGACCTGCACGTTTCAGCACCTGGACTCGTTGAGTCATATGAACTTGCGAAGATGTCAGCCGAAATGTATATCACAGGTCAGGGCGCATTCCTCTTCACCAAGCTTTTCGTAAACGATATGATCACGCAGAAGGGTCTCATCTCATCTGACGAGCTGAACGATGAGCAGGTAACTCAGTATCTTAAGTGGGCTGAGGACTTTGGTATTACCTACAATATCGAGATCAAAGAGGGCGTAGTATGGAATGAGAAGCTGGAGAAGATCGCAGCAGAATCCTATATTAAAGACTATAAATAAGCATAGCTTCAAATAACAGATATCTTAGTGCCTGGTGTGAACCGGGCACTGAGGCTATATGACGAACTTGTTGTACTTTGAAAATCTGGTAAAGGAGGAAACAGATGACTGGTAAGTTTAAGGTTGTACTGGCGATTGGACTTTGCCTTGCGACTGCATTCGCTTTTACGGCATGCGGCGGAGCAGGTCAGGAGACGGGCGATTCGGCAGATCCCCTGAAGGTAACATGCAATAATGGCGTGATGCTGGGTCAGGAGGAGAACGGAGTTGTTTCATACAAAGGTGTGCCGTACGCTGAGCCACCTGTTGGCGATCTGAGATGGAAGGCGCCTGTTGCTGCGGCAGATAGCGATGAGGAAATCGAGTGTTACGAATTCGGAGATACAGCCCTGCAGTATGAATGGCCGACAGAACCGGCTTCCTATTCACCAAAGAGTGAGGACTGCCTGACGCTGAACATATGGACGTCATCCCAGCAGACAGATGAACCGAAATCCGTAATGGTATGGTTCCACGGTGGAGCATATGCCTGGGGCGGAACTACGGATCCGATGTATGACGGACAGAACTTCGTCGAAGCGCATCCTGAAATCGTACTCGTGACTTGCAACTACAGACTCGGACTGATGTCATGGGCAGACTTTTCGGATATCCCTGGCGGAGAGGAATACACGGATGTTAACTTGGGTATAAGAGACCATATCTGTGCGCTGGAATGGATTCAGAATAATATAGAGGGCTTCGGAGGAGACAAGAACAACGTAACCATCTTCGGAGAATCAGCAGGCGGATGGTCCACAACTGCACTCGTTGCTTCACCTATGGCGAAGGGACTTTTTAACAAGGCCATCGTTGAGAGCGGCGGTCTCGTACCAAAGGACAGAGACGCAGCGAAGGAATTTGCGAAGTACATCATGGAAGCGGCCGGCGCAGAGAACATGGATGACCTTCTGGCCATCGATGGCGATAAGTGGATGGAGCTGGATGCCACCGAATGGATCGGTGATGAGACCTGCGGAGTCGTTATTGATGGAGAGGTTATTCCGGAAGATTTTTACGGTGCAATAGAGGACGCTGCTAAGAGCGGTGTTAAACTGCTCCTTGGAACGAATGCAGACGAGTGGAATTACTTCCAGGCAGATTCTGAAGGCGATACGGACGCAGAAAGATTTGCAAGCTGGAAAGAAGGCCTTGATGAGTACTGGGATGCTTACGCTGAAGACAACTCGGAGAATATGGATAAGCTGTACGATATGTTAGGCGCAGAGGTTGATAAGAAATTCGCCGATTACACAGGCGATGCAGATGTAAAGGATGCGCTTATCAAGTCGGCATTTATCACTGAGACCTGGAGATATGAGCACATCAAGCTTGCGGATGCATTCAGCAAAGCAGGCGACGCTTTCATGTACTACTGGGATGTGCCTTCCACCAAGGACGAGTACTATAAGAGCGCATGCCATGCCATAGAACTGGCATACGTTTTGAACAACCTTGAAGACGATATATACGCAGGAGAGGTTGATGCTGACGTTGCTGCAAAGGCTCAGGAAGCATGGGTAAACTTCGCAAAGACAGGCGACCCTTCCATCGATGGTACTGCGTGGGATAAATACTCACAGGGCGACAGAAACACGATGGTAATCAAGAAGGATGGCTGGGAAACAGTCAAGGATCCGAATCCTGAAGTAACGGAAATCCTTACCGAAATGGACGCATCCTTCGATGTATTCTAAAAGATTCTAAAAATAGGGAAAATCATCCCCGCGGCCATGAACTGCTACCTCGCAGGTAGACAGTTGAAATAATAAAACTGTTTATCCGGGAGGTAGAGTATTACCAACGCGGGGTTTTCCTTATACAAAAAGGAGACGTTTACGCGTCTCTTTTTTTGTGAAGGAGCCGAAATGCTTTACAAAATATAACTGAAATGGTAATATATTACTATCCGTAAAGCTTTAGATGCCAATCTGAGAGTGATTTTGGCCTTAAACTATGATTCTGTAGGTCTTTGACCCTATCAATTCCGCGCATAAGACCTATAAACGGTGGACTTAAGCCGGATTCGTAGGTCTTTTGGCTAAAATATATAGGGCTGAAGACCTATAACTTCAGCATATAAGCCAGGTTTTAATTAGAAGGGGGTGTTAATTATTGAAAGGAATTCATTTTTAAAAGCAACGATAACTGAGAGGAATCGGATTGAACGGTTGATTGAATTAAGCAATTATAATTGTGCTGACAGGGGCAGCTTATACATCCAAAGACAGGGTGAACGCACTTATGTCTATGAGCGGTGGCAGAAAAAGGGTGGCCACGGGAGAAAGAAGTATCTCGGCTCTATCGACTCGGATTCTGTACGAGAGCTGTTCTCGCTTCGTTTTAACGAGGAGAAAATGATTCGCCTTCGAGAAAATCAGAAGCTGATGGATCAAATCCAGCAACAGTACTTGTATTATGATTTCGAAAGTATTTTAGCTGACATGCCTAAGGCGTACCGTATAGCAGGGAAGAGTCTTTGCATAGACTCACGTTATGAAGAGATTCGAAAGTGGGCGCAGGCACCATATACAAAGAATTCGTTCCCGTTTCCAGCAGCAGAGATATATGCGAAAGATGGAACAAGGCTGCGATCAAAAGGTGAATGTATCTGGTACAATCTTCTTCAGGAGAGGGGCATTCTGTTTCGTACAGACTGTGAAGTCAACTTCGTGGATCAGAACGGAAATCAAAAGACTTTATATCCCGACTTTTTAATTAAGTGTCTCGACGGCACCTTAATAATAGTCGAACATCTTGGTCGCATGGGTGATATGTCATATGCAATGGGGTTTGGAGAAAGAAGTTACTGGTATTTTCAGAAGGGCTTTATCCTCGGAAAAAACTATTTCGTTTCAAGCGACGATATGAATTATGGGACAGACAGCCAAATGATATTTCAGCTCATAGACAGAATAGAGGCAATGTTCTACGGGTTTTAATCTGGTTCTTATGGTTCTAAAAAATATGTTGGGGTGGCTCACGAAAAGTGAGCCACCATTTTTGAGTAAAAAAGTGAGCATCAGATGCCGGAATCCTGTAGAATAAAGCTGCGAAACAAAACCTAAAGGAGGCGCCCAATGCTCTACAAAGATTGTATCGAAAAACTGCTCCAATTTAAAGATGTAATCGTAACAAATATTGACTGTACTGGCGGACAGATAAATGTCTACCTGCGTATGGAACAGCGACTGCACTACTGCCCTG
>JAFTHD010000191.1 GCA_017457585.1 Bacillota bacterium
AATAAAGACCGTCCTGCGAGCAATGGTATCATCCGATTCATCATCATTGTGATGACAGGAGCAGAGGGTACCTAATAGGAATATGGAAATCAGAATTTTCTTCATAAATCAATATTTTCGGCAAAGGTACAAAATAAATAAGAAATCATGGCTTGTAATTCACAATTTTTATTATCTTTGCAGCTAAATAAGGAAAACGATAATGAAAAAGATATATATTTTGCTGGCCGTCATGCTTTTTGCCATTTTTGTTGGCGATGCTTATGCTCAGCGCTCACGTCATAAAGCCCGTAGTCGTCAAAAGACAGTCCGTACTGTGAAAAGGGCTAAGCATAAATCGCATAAGCGCACGGCCCGCTACCGTTCTAAGACCAGGAAACGTACGCCAGTGGATCCCACCTTGCGTGATCCTTTCTATGTACCTTCCGAACTGCAATGTGAGGATACCTGTAGCCATGTTCATGGCATCGACCTAAGCCATTATCAGGGTCAGGTGTTCTGGGAGCATGTTGGTCAGAATACGAAGATGTCGTATGTCTATCTGAAGGCTACTGAGGGCGGTGACCGTATTGACGACCGTTATGAACGTAACATCCAGTTGGCCCATCGTTACGGCATCAAAGTGGGTTCTTACCATTTCTTTCGTCCGAAGACCTCTGCCATTGAGCAGTTGAGGAATTTCAAAATGCAATGCAGGCCCTCGGAACAAGACCTGATCCCCATGATAGACATTGAGACGACTGGAGGACTGCCTTCTGCTGAGTTTTGTGATTCGCTCATCAAATTCCTGGGTATGGTGGAAAAAGAATACCGTCAGCCCCCCTTGCTCTATACGTTCCGGAATTTCTACAACTGGCATCTGCAGGGTAAGGTCAATGACTATAAGCTGATGATTGCTATGTATCAGCCCGAGGAACCCGTACTCGAAGACGGGCGTGATATCACCATGTGGCAATATACCAGTAAGGGACGATTAAAGGGTATCAGCGGCTATGTGGATAAAAGCCGGTTTATGGGAAATCACGGACTCAAGGATATACGGTTCCGGCACTTCCACCTCGTAGAGACGGCTACTCCTCAATATGAGAGAGCGAGTGGACAAACGAAGCAAAGAAGTTTGTGACGCTCTCAGAAGGATAGTAACGGAAATAGCGGGCTGAACGGCGCACATGACTGAACATCGCTGAAGTATTGCTGTTGTGGACAAAGATACTGTCGTTGTCCTGAGAGAAGTACCAATCCTGTGAACGGGTGTTCGTAAAATCAATCAGTTCTTGTGCTATCTTTTCTATGTCCTTATTGGTCTTATCTCCAAGGAAGAACAATTCTTCTTTCTTAAAACCGAAGAGTAGTATGAGAAATTCGCCTTCCAACTGACACATCGGAGAGAGGCGGAGACTGCCTACCCATTTCATGAATGTCGGCTGATCCACTTTATTCCCCTCTTGGCGGAGGAATTTTCCCAGTTCTATCAATTGTCGGACAGGCATTCCCTCGTTCATGATATGTCGCACGATGCGGAGGATGATGAGCAGCAACTGGCGTGAAATGATGTCGGACTGTTCATCGTCGAGAATGTTCTGCAGTTTATGGTTAAGTAGGGGATTCGTCAGGTGATCGGCCCTCAAGAACTCGTCTTCCTCCGACTCTTGCTGACATCTGGCGGTGTTTGTCGCGTCTTGCCATTGTCGCCATTGAGCGTCAGAAAGTTTCACCGTAAACTGATCCTTACAATTAAGCAGTCCGTCATAAGCACAAGGCACTACCTGATGCATAAAGGCCAACTGGTAGAGTCGTTCCCACTTGAAGACTGACATCGGTTCGATCGGTTCGCAGATGTTGAATGCGCCACTTCGGAGGAGGCGGAAGAAATTACGCTGAATGATATTCATGAGTAACGACGGGGATAACGAAAGAAGATAGAGAGCAAGGCCACGATGCCTAATACAAAGGGATAGTAGAGGTAGGGCAGGATGGCGATGGGGTTCAAGGCCGTCAGTCCTGCGGCGATGAGTATCTGGGCGCCATAGGGAATCAATCCCTGAACCATACAAGAGAAGGTATCGAGGATGGAGGCACATTTCTTATTATCAACA
>JAFTHD010000192.1 GCA_017457585.1 Bacillota bacterium
CCCAAGCATTGCGCGGTACTCTTCGGATGAAACAGGGATACCATCTGCCTTGATCTCTCCGCTTGTCGGATTAAGAATTCCGGTTATCATACGCATAAGTGTTGTTTTCCCGGCGCCGTTTGCTCCAAGAAGGCCAGTAACGCCTTCCTTTAGTTCAAAAGATAGTCGGTCTACAGCGATTTTGTTTTTGTATTGTTTTGTCACTCTATCTACTTGTAAGTTCATACATAAGCCTCCGTTATCCGTATTGTTCTAAAAATCTCCCATATTGTCAGTACAAGCAAAGCCACTGCAACTGCAACAGTAATGCTTTCTGACAGCGCAATGATAAATGAACGTCCCATAACATCCAACCAGAATGTCAACAAAGACACTGCCGCCGCTATTCCAAATGAAATATAGTTGTTATTTCGCCCATATAATGATCGCTCCACATGAAGTCCCAATGCCATTGTCAATAAATAAGGTATCATCAATTTTGCAATTACAAAGACAACGGACACACCCGAGCCGGAGGAAAGACTAATCGCTGATATCAAAATTACTGCCGTATTCATGATTCCTATAATCAGCAATCTGGCGTATAGAACGCTGCGCAGCGAAAATCTTGTTGCTTGTTCCAACTCATTCATTTTATGCGTGTAGGAACGATACGTTTCAAGTATTCCTAATACGGCTGAAAATGGTAATACTGATCCTATTAACTTCACAATTTCTTCTGGAAATCTTTGAACGCCCAATGCTGAAATGAGCAAAACAACTATAGAAAAAATCCATATCACTTTTCTTATATAGCATACTTGCGTTATCAGAAATTCGTGTATTGTGATTTTACGTGGTCTGAGTCTTTTTATAAATGCATCCTTTCCGGAAGGTTGTGGTATTTCATATGCTTTTTTTAGAGCTTCCTTCAAGTCTTTTCTCACAGATTATCACTCCCAACAAGACGCCTGAATTCTACTGTCGCTTTTTTAATACTTCTATAAATTGCAAATCGAGAACAATTGTAATATTTACTTATTGTACCTACCGATTCTTCGTTTACAAATCGGAGCATCAGCAATTCTCTGTCTTCTTCACTCATTTTTGCAAGGGCCTCATGTACCGCATAATGAGTCACCATAGATTCTGAAGAATCGTGAGCCATTAGTGAATCATTTTCGTCTGGCAACTTCTCCTCGCGCTTTTTTCTAAACTCATCAATGCAAAGGTTTCTTGCAATTGTATATAAATAACGCATTTCATAATTTCCCATATGATCTTTGCGATTTAGATACCGGAGGAAGGTTTCTTGTGTAATATCTTCAGCAAGCTGCTCATTATGTACCCTGAAATATGCATATCTATAGATTTTGTCGTATGCTTGTTCAATATCCATGGATAAAATGTTTTTACCTCCCTTCACTTTGATTAACGGATATGCCCCCTAAAATGTGCGGTGGATTTCAATTTTTAATATACTAAGTCCGCACATCACATTACATTTTTGATGTTGGTAATCCAATAGAAAAAGGTGCTCGAAAGCACCTTAATTCTCAATATCAATTCCTATAAGACGGACGATTTCTTTATGCTGTCTTAAGGATGTTATCCTTCGTATTTCTTTACGATGATGCTGCTGTTCTGGCCGCCAAAGCCCAGGGCATTGGACATTGCAACCTTGACGTCGGCTTTTCGAGGTCCGTCCGCTACGAAGTCGAGATCGCAGTCAGGATCAGGCGTCTGGTAGTTGAGGGTAGGAGGAAGCATACCGTTCTCGATTGCCTTTATGCAGGCGATAACCTCTGTAACGCCGCCAGCTCCCATGAGGTGACCCGTGTTTCCCTTCGTGGAGCTGACAGGTGGAACGTTTTCCTTTGAATCACCGAAGAGGGTCTTGATGGCAGTGACCTCGGCGATATCTCCCACAGGCGTTGATGTACCGTGGGTGTTGATGTAATCGACATCGGATGGCTCCAGGCCAGCTCTCTTGAGGGCCGTCTTCATGCACTCTACGGAACCGCTTCCGTCAGGTCTCGGTGCAGTAACGTGGTATCCGTCCGTATTGTTGGCGTATCCTGCAAGCTGAGCGTATATCTTTGCATTTCTTTTCTTTGCGTGCTCCTCGGACTCGATGAGGATCGCGCCGCCGCCTTCGCCCATTACGAACCCGTCTCTGTCGGCATCGTACGGTCTGCATGCCGTCTTAGGATCAGGATTCTTGCTGAGCGCCTTTGCCTGAGCCAGGGTGGACATTACGATAGGGCAGTGACCGCTCTCGCCGCCGACAACGAGGATGGCATCCGCATCGCCCGATTTGATGAGCATGGCAGCCATGCAGATGGCGTCGCCGCCGGAGGAGCATGCCGTCGTAACCGTGAAGCTCGGTCCGTTGATGCCGTACTCGATGGCAATCTGCGCAGCTCCAAGATTACCGAGAATCTTTGGAAGAAGACGTGGAGATACCTTCTTCTTGGTGCTCTTATCATATGCTGACTGGGTCTCGGCAGTTTCAACGGTTCCGGCAAGAGCCGTCGCCATTACGATGCCGATTCTGTCCTTTTCAGCCTCTATATCGAAACCGCAGTCCTTCAGGGCTTCGCTTGCCGATGCGAAAGCGTACTGTATGAAAGGACTCGTCTCTTTGGCAAGTTTGCCGGACATATAATCGGTAGGAATGAAATTCTTTACGATACCGGCGATCTGAATGGCGGCATCCTCCGCTTCCAGTGAAAGAACCTTCTCAATGCCGCAGCGCCTGTCCATGATTCCCTGCCAGTAGCTGTCAACGCCGATTCCGATTGGTGTAACAGCGCCAAGTCCCGTTATTACTAAATTACTCATTATGAATTCTCCTCTAAAACTTCAGCTTATACAGTAAGATTTTAACATGCAGGAGTTCTTTTGTCCACATTTCAGGTCACCTTGACAGCAGGAAGGATTTTTTATATCATGAGCAGGTATTAAAAGGAGAGAGGATCGTTTCATGATAAAGAAAGAAACCATAGACAGAATCAACGAGCTGGCTCACAAAAATAAGACGGTTGGTCTCACAGAGGAAGAGCTAAAAGAGAGGCAGAGACTGAGAGAAGAGTATCTCAAAGGTTTCCGCGAGAATTTCAGGGAGCAGATGAAGAACGTCAAGTTCGTGGAGGATCTGACCGAAGAGGAACTGGCGGAGGAACTGAGACTGAAGGAAATGAGCAGGAAGTAGTAGTGCTTTAGCAGAGCGTGGCAGAAGAGCGTAACAGAACGGCATGACAAGACAAAAAATAGATGAACCCCGATTAGTATCGGGGTTTTGTAGTGGGCAGATGAAACCTGCGTCTATTTGATACCGTAATAGTCCTTTGCAAAGGAGATGAATTTGATGCTGCTCGGCGCCAGTGCGTCTCCCTTAGGAAATGCAAGGCCAAGGACTTCCGTCTCCTTCGGTTTGATGGATTTCAGGACAACATCGCTGTTTTCATCGAAGCCCTGCGTCCTGTAATAGAAGCCGATTCCGAGCCCTGCCTGAACCATTTTGTAGGCGGCAAATTCATCGGTGGTCGTGTACTTGGTGTTCGGGTGGATGCGGTGCTTTCTGATGAGCCTGATATCGTCAGACTCCTGGTTGGGGTACGTGTGGATGTACGGTTCCGTCTCGATAACGCTGATGGGAAGGGCGTGCTCCCTGGCGAGCGGATTGTTTCTGTTCAGCATCAGAAACACCTCGTACTCCTCGAGAGGGATGAAGTCATAGTCACCCTCCCGCTTGCTTCTGATCACCATATCCAGCTTATGCTGCCGCATGTCCTCGAGAAGATTGGTCGTCAGAGCCTCCGTGATTTCCACGCGTATGTTGGGGTACTCCTCCGTGAAGCGAATGATCAGCTCCGTAAGGGGCTCAATGTATCTTCTGTAAGCAGTGCCTATCCTGATGGTACCGTAATCGAGACCGACAATTCCGGCAGCGATCTCTTCAATGCCATCGGCAACGTGACAGAGTTCACGAAGGTGGGGGAGTAGGGTGAGACAGTCCTTCGTCGGTTTGATGCCTTTCCTGTCGCGTATAATCAGAGAAAAACCCAGCTTTTCCTCAAGGGACATGATGATACGGCTTACGCCGGAGACGGTGTATCCAAGCCTGTCTGCGGCATCCGTCAGACTCCCTGAGTCGATGGCGGTTATCAAAACTTTGCACTTTTCTGTATCCATATTGTTCTCACATGAAACGTCACGAATATATTGACAAAATATCAAACTGAACTTGATGTTTTTTCGATTTACTCAACTATAAAACGGGATTAGAATAATGTCAAGATAAGAAAAGAGAAAGGTAACGGATCATGAAAGACGGACAGTTAAAAGGATACATACAGGTGTTCATAGCCGGATCACTTTGGGGGACGGTGGGAGTCTTCTCCATGACCCTCGACTCCATGGGTGTGGATTCTCTGCTGGCAGGATTTTTGAGAGTAGGGTTCGCCTTCTTCATCATGCTGGCACTGACAATCGGAAGATTCGGAATATCCTCCCTCAAAATTGGGCCAAAAGCCATATTCGGATGCATACTCGTGGGCCTGGTGAGCCACGGCATGTTCAACGCCTTTTACATGACGGCAGTGCTAAAAGTAGGCGTCACGACGGCTTCGGTCATGCTTAGAATTGCACCGGTGTTTACGGTAATATCCTCTGTACTTCTCTTTCGTGAAAGGATAACAGGAACGAAGGGTTTATCCCTCGTTATAAACATCATAGGCTGCATGATGGCAGTCGCAGGAGGAGCTATAGGAGAGGGCGGTTTCTCAATCCTTGGGATACTATGCGGACTGGGAGCCGGTGCCAGCTACGGTATGCTGGCCATATTCGTTAAACTGATTCCCGAAGACGTGAATCCTTTCGTCATCAGCACATACGGGTACTTCTTTGCAGGGCTATTTCTTATGTTCATGTGCAAACCGTGGGATTCAGTGGATGTGCTCACGCTCCCGTCACTCTCCGTAGGGTTCCTCTTCGCACTCGTCCCGACGGCGCTGGGATACGTGATATACTATTCAGGCGTTCAAAAAATAACAGAAAGCAGCAAGATACCGGTCATCGCTTCCTGCGAGACGGTAGTTGCCGCAATCATCGGAGTTCTCATATATCACGATTACCTGGGAATCGTAAACATCACCGGAATCATTCTTGTACTCGCATCCATTGCCCTCATGAGCAGGAAAACCGGAGAAGAGACGCGGTCAGAGTGAGTGCAATCCCCAAAGGAGCGGGACCTGCATCCTAAAGCATGATGAGCGCTCGAATCGGGCATACCGGTGCGCAGTAACCGCAGGTAATACATTTTTCATAGTCAATTTCAGCAATATTTGCCCCGACGTGGATCGCCATGTTGGGGCATCTTCTTACGCAGGCACCGCAGGCTTCACAGTTACCCGGCTCGACGAACATCCTCTTTTTGCTTACATCGGGAACGTATGCAGGGTCGAGGGTACCTTCTGCGAACTCAACAAGCCTGTCAACCTGATCCAGTGCTCCGATTCCAACCATGATGGAATCGATCCCTTCCAGATCTCTCACAAAGTTCAGGGCGTGCACGTAATTGGCCGTCAGATTTCCGCCGCCGAAGGCCTTCATGGCGAAGACGCCTTTTCCGGCGTGATGACACTTTGCAATGGCGGCAGCCATCTCCTCTGCCGTACCTTGTCCGTCACCTTTGCGTATCCCAAGACCTGCGTAGTTTATGAGAGGGAAGACCACGTCCAGCTCGGGAATATCAGCCGCCATCTCCGTAACATCCACGTAATGGGTGCTGAGACCGATGGCGGATAAAATACCCTTGGCTTTATAGTCCAGAAGCGCCTTCAGCGCGCCGTCCCGCCATCTGAAGTCCTGGGGAGACAACACTTCGTGAAGCAGGAAGATATCGATCACGTCCGTATTAAGCTCCGTGAGCGCCTCATTTATGGCGTCTTCCATATCGGAATACGTGCTGCCGAGGCACTTGCTGCATATGACGGGTCTGTCCGGGTTCGCATTTGTGATGTCTATGTCCTTTAGTCCTTCCTTGAGGTAAGGATAGGTCTCGTAATACTGAGCCGTGTCAAAGAAGTTGATACCGCGAGAAGCAGCGTATTTGATGAGCGCTGCGCCCTCGTCAACAGGCAGATTCAGCTGTGTGTTCCCAACCGTAAGCACCCCGAATCCGACAGGAGTGACCTTCAGTTCTGTGTTTCCCAATTTAGTTTTCTTCATGTTTCCTCCTGTATGTGAAAGGCAGCGTGATAACTTTGTAAATTCCGTCTATCATGGCGTCGTATCCCTTTACCACAAAGCCCCTTGAGAAGAGCCATAGGGAGGCTACGATGAGAGCAATGATAATTCCGTAGTATTCCGGCGAGCCACTGTGAAGAACGCCATAGTACTTTATCAGGTTTCTCACGAATATGTGCAAAAGATACACGGTCATGGTTCTCTGACCGAGGGTTGTGAGCCAGATTTCCTTTCGCGGCATCAGGTTGATGAATACGAATATCCAGAGCATTGCGCCTGCGAAGAGTCCGATTCTCCAAAGTGTTCCTGGGACAGGGCCTACGCCGAACTCAGCAAACGGTCCGCGCAGGAGGAGAATGTCCACAGGCGGGAACCTGAACCTGCTGTATGCGAAGCAGGCGGCTAAGAGCACTGCCAGAGTTATGACCCCTGCTGCCTTTGGGACGCTCCTGATCTTTTCCACCATATTGGCGTCCATCTTATAGCCTAAGATATAGAAGATCATGAAGGAAGCGATCCTTCCCGTAGCCATGTTCTCGTTGAGGAAAGGGATGAACCCTGCGATCATGTAGAGAGCCAGGCATATGTATACGATGCCCGGAATTCTGGACAGATCCTTTATGAAGAACCTGTAGAAGAACATGACGACGAGAAACCACAGTGCAAAGGTAGGCATGAACATGTGAACATGACACTTGTCTGCTCCGTACAGTATACACCTTTCAAAGTAGGCCAGATATACGAAGATGACGTAGGGTATGATGAACTGCTTGAAGGCTCCGTGCCTGCACTTTTCCACGTTCTTTGAGAAATACCCCGATACGAAGAGGAATGCCTGCATGATGTAGGAAAAGGATATGATGTAGATAAACCTGGAAGGCGTGCCTGCAAGGAAATATCCGCTTACCCTGAAGTAGTGAGCGGTAATGACGCTTATGATCAGATAGCCTTTGATGTTGTCAAAAAGATAATCTCTTTCGCTTCCCATGATGCTTATTTTCCTTCTCATAAAGAGAGCCGGGATACCCCGGCCCATGGTCTTTTTTTGATCTATTTAACTTCTACTACCCATCCTTCAGGACCTTCGATCCTGCATTCCTGGATATCTACGAGGGTCTGGCGCAGCTCTTTGAGAACAGGTCCGATCTCGTCCATACCGCTCGGCACTTCGATGTCCTTGCCGTGGTCGTTGATCTTTCCGATAGGGGAAATCACAGCGGCTGTACCGCAGAGTCCGATTTCCTTGAAGTCAGCGATTTCGTCGAAGTAAACTTCTCTGTGCTCAACTTCCAGTCCCATGTACTTCTCTGCAACGTCCATGAGAGATCTTCTCGTTATGGACGGGAGAATGCTGTCTGACTTAGGTGTTACCAGCTTGTTGTCCTTCGTAACGAAGAGGAAGTTAGCGCCGCCGGTTTCCTCAACCTTCGTTCTCGTTGCAGAATCCAGATACATGTTTTCTGCGAACCCTTCTTCGTGAGCCTGAACGATCGGCATGAGGCTCATTGCATAGTTGAGACCTGCCTTGATGTGACCTGTGCCGTGAGGGGCAGCTCTGTCGTAGTCTGAAACCTTGATGTAAATCGGCTTAACGCCTTCCTTGAAGTAAGGGCCTACCGGTGTAGTAAGAATTCTGAACATGTAGTCCTGAGCAGGTGCAACGCCGATAACAGAGCTGTAGCCGAACTCGTAAGGTCTTACGTAGAGGGATGCTCCCGTTCCGTATGGAGGTACGTAGCCCTCGTTAGCCTTAACCGTTTCCTTGACAGCCTCGATAAATCTTTCCTCAGGGAATACCGGCATAGCCAGTCTTCTTGCGGAGTTTGCAAGTCTCTCTGCGTTGAGATCGGGACGGAAGATAACGATTCTGCCGTCTTCCGTTTCATAAGCCTTGAGTCCTTCAAAGACCGTCTGCGCATACTGGAGAACAGCAGCACATTCGCTCATTACGATGTTAGGATCGTCCACCAGCTTTCCTTCGTCCCATTCGCCTTTGTCGGCGTAGTACATGGAGACGTAGCGCTTGTCCGTTTCCTGATACTCGAAGCTTAAGTTTGCCCAGTCAATGTTTATCTTAGCCATAGTACATCACCCTTTCGATATAAATTTGCGGATAGCATCCGTTTATTGTTACATACTCCTTGATATTATACACCAAAATACCACGAACGTGAAGAGGCCGCAGGTGCGAATTGCTCCCTGCGACCTTGAGAAATAAACATTTTCAACTGTAACTATCTGGAAAGTGAGTTTAGGACAAAGTCCTCAACATCAATTATCCCGTCGCCGTTTGCATCAAGAGACATTGCAGACTCCCAAATGGCATCGCCGCTCGAAGTCATGTAATACTCGTTGTTTTCTGCAGGATTAGGCGGATAGAATTCATCCGTATCATCAGAAGCTGCGCTTCTGTCGATTTCTATAGGATCTGATACATACTGGTTATCGGCGTAATCTACTATCGCAATTCTTGCCGATGAAAGATCCTTTAATTCAGGGTCGTTGAGGTTGAAGACAATCGTAGTTTCTGCACCGGCAGTCTTCTCGTCAGGATTGATCCATCCAGTGAGAGGAGCACTCCCTGTAGTTACTCCTACTGCCTGC
>JAFTHD010000193.1 GCA_017457585.1 Bacillota bacterium
CACCACGGATGCTCGTGGGATTTGAGAAGAAGAAATGGTGCACCGCGTGTGCGACCCCGTAGTATCACTCCTCGTTCAGCATAGGATTGCCCTTGCTGTAACTATATACTACATCTGCAATATGCCGTTTTTGAGTCGTCTTTGTGAAGACTTCTTGAAGATTTCGTTCATTCCGGTCCAATTCCTGAAGATTAAGTTCAATTCTAAAATCTGATCGTGATTTCGCCGGAACCAAGGGCTTCTGTTGACCCGTCAGAGTATACGACTTCCAATCTTCCATCGTTATCGATTCCCGTCACTTTTGCGGCGCGTCCTTCTATCTCATCCTCAGGGTTCACCTTGTACTTGCCCTTGTAAACGGTCACGTCTTTTCCGATCACGATATTCTTCTTTCGGTAGGCTTCGATGAAGGTTCTGGATTCAATGTCAGAAGCGTAGTCTATGGTTTTGCTGGCGATCGCGCCGGCAAGTTTTGCTGCGGAGTAATCACCTTCCACGGCTCCTGCAATCTGTCTCAGCTCTTAAGGGAAATTGCTCACGTCCGTATTGAGACCGATACCAATTACAAGAAATTCTATGCGTCCCGTGTCCAGGTCGGTGATCCCCTCCGTAAGGATACCGCAGACTTTTCGCCCATCCACATACACATCGTTTACCCATTTGATATTTGCCTCAAGACCTGCAACTTCTTCTATCGCTTCTGCAACGGCTACAGCGGCTGCGGAGGTTATGAGCACGGATTTGCTCAAGTCGAAGTCAGGCTTGATGATGATGCTCAGGTAGATCACTTCGCGAGGTGTAAAGAACCCTCGCCCCAGCCTGCCTCTGCCCGCCGTCTGCTGACGCGCAATCACCACCGTGCTCCCGGGAGCACCTTCCTGCGCAAGCTTCCTGGCCTGAAGATTGGTAGAATCGATCACATCGTATACGTGGATCGGGATATTTTTGTTTGCATCAGATAATCCCTCGCGGACGCCGCTTTCCGTAATCAGCCTGTTGTCCGGGATGAGCATATAGCCCCTGTTTGTCACCGCCTCAATGATGTGGCCTTCTTCCCGCAGCGTCTTGATCGCCTTCCAAATGGAAGTTCGCGACAGATGAAGCGCTCCTGATAATTCCTCTCCCGACAGGTATTCGCCTCTGTGTTCCTTCAGTGCGCCCAGCACAGCATCCTTTGTGGTCATAACCGCCTCCTGTTTTCGCAAATCATCGCACCGCCGCGCATGAGAGCAGCGGTACACTTTACATGATAAATCCCACCGGCAGAGCTTGGCAAGAGGCAACCCTCGAAAAAATAAAAAAGTTGTATTGACAACTAATAACTCTGGCTCTATACTACGTATGGTTGCATGTGCAACTGTAATACGAAAGGAACGGGTAACATGGATAAATTGCAGAGAACATACATGTTAAAGAGAAGCTTCGGCGCCATTTACAGACAGGGGAGCATAATCGACAATTCGAGAGTCAAGCACTGGCACATATCGGGAGCACAGGCAAGATACATGGAGATAATAGGGGATAACCCAGGCATTTCACAGGAAGCTATCGCAAGAATGGAATGTGTCGACAAGGGTGCCGTGGCGAGAGCAATCAAGAAATTAGAGGTGGAGCACTACGTCGTTCGCAAGAGAAATAAGCAGGACTACAGGGCCTGGTGCCTTTTCCTGACGGAGCGAGGCGAGGAGGTCTACCTTGGCAGGGAAAAGAACTGCAAAGACATGGAAACGCTCATGTTCAAGGGCTTCACAGATGAAGAGATAGACACGCTGGTTGAACTTATGGACAGAGTCACGAAGAACATTGAGGACATGAGGTGCATGAAAGAAGGAAGTGAGAAGTAGTTGAGAACGGTTTTAGGTTATTACAAGAAATACATACCGGCGGTTATCGGCATAGGTCTGTTTCTCTTCGGAAATGCCATGTGCGAGCTGGCGCTGCCGGGATACATGTCGGACATCATAAACAACGGGGTAATACCGGGCGACATGGCATACATAAGGGAAAAGGGTTTCATCATGATACTCGTTGCGGCAGGAAGTTCCTGCGCCTCCATTGCGGCAAGCCTCTTAAGCTCGAGGACTGCGGCAGGCTCGGCGAGGAGCATCAGAGGAGATCTGTTCAAAAAGGTTACGGCTTTCTCCACTGCGGAGCTTCAGCAGTTTTCCACGGCATCGCTGATTACCAGGTCCACCAACGACGTTCAGATGGTGCAGCAGGCGACGACGATGCTTCTCAGGATGGCCTTCTTCGCACCGATCATGGGATTCGGGGCAGTCATCAAGGCGCTGCAGACCAGCGTTCCTTTGAGCTGGACCGTGGGCGTTGCCTTGATCGTCGTTTTAGCGATCATGGGGATATCCTTCGTTGCCATCTTCCCTAAGTTCAAGGTGCTCCAGAGCAAGCTGGACAGGGTGAACCTGATCATGAAGGAGAGACTGGCAGGAATACTGGTAGTCCGGGCCTTCAACACGGAGAAGAAGGAACAGAAGCGATTTGACA
>JAFTHD010000194.1 GCA_017457585.1 Bacillota bacterium
AGTGCTCCGAAAGGACATTCTTCCACGCACTCCCCGCAGGCTATGCACCTCATCCGATCGATCAGTATTCTCTCCTGCTTTCTATCCGTAACCATTGCTCCGGAAGGACATCTCCTCATACAGAGTTCACAGAGAGTACACTTCTCCTCATCTATTCCCACTCCGCCTCTTGAAGTGTCGGGAAGTCTCAGTCCGCCCCTGGGGTAACTGCTCGTTGGCGGCACCTTAAAGAGCGTTCTGACCAAATCTTTGCCTATCTTCATAAGACTCATTTGTGACCTACCTTTCTCTGAGACAGTCGTCAATTCCCAGTGTGAGCCTTACAAGCGCCTCGCTTTCGGGAGGACAGTTCTCAATTCTATACATGACTTTCTCATTTGACTCCGAGGCAGTCCTTATGCCCACATCCTCAAGGTATGCAGAATTTCTTCCCCTTATATAATATGTTTCCATGCCGTCTGCCTGCTCTATCCTGGTTATCCATTCTCCGTCCACTGCAGGCTGCACTTCAGCTTTTGTACTTCCCTCCGGAATTGAACCGGCCGCACTCATCACCAGTTTCCCCGACTGGATGATCTCCCTCGCTTTAACGAGACATCTTCCATAGCAATCGCAGGAGTATTCTACGACGGGCTCATACCCCAAAGTTCTGTATGCTCCGTATTCTCCCAGATCCCTTCTGTCAACTGCAAACCCTGAACCTTTTGCGGCGGGGCCCGTGACGCCGGAACCCTGAGCGGCTTCCTTCGATATGAAGCCTATGCCCTTTAACCTTCTCGAAACAGTCTTCTCTCCTGAGAATGTATCCAATATGGCTTCAGCCTTCTGAATAATCACCTTGACTTCATCCATCGTCTCATCCAGAATCCCTTTGTTCAAATCCCTTTTCACTCCCCCCGGAACGCACATGGAAAGGAACATTCTGTTTCCCGTAAGATCATCCAGTATTTCCAGCACCTTTTCCCGCTCGGTCCAGCATCGCATCGAAAGATTCTCGTATCTCATATGTTCCGCTACCGCTGCAAGTCTCAGGAGATTTTCCTGCATGAGCGAAAGCTCCATCAGAATTGTCCTTATATATTGAGCCTTTTCGGGAACTATGATACCTCCCGCACCTTCTATCGCAAGGCAGAATGCAAGACTGTTACCGAATCCTCCCGTCCCGTACAATCTTTCGGCGGCATATACCAGTTGTCTGTAATCCAAGCTCTCTGCAAGCTTACGGAACCTGGCAGAATACCTGGTAGTTTCAAACATTCTACTCATCTGCGGCCTCCTCTTCCTGCATCCTTGCCAAATTCATCTCTAATGTCCCTGCGTCCTCGTCTCTCGCCTTTATCAGCGCATCTATCAGCGCTTCCGGTCTTGAGGCACAGCCGGATACATAGACATCAACAGGAATCATGCTGTCTATCCCTGAAACGACTCCGCTCAGATTCCCGAACATACTGCCTGTACATGCACATGAACCGGCAGCTACCACCTTGCTCCCTTCCGGAAGCTGCCTGTATATCCCTGTAAGCTGACGTCTGCAGGCTTTGTCTATCAGACCGGTTACAAGAAGTATATCAGCATAAGCAGGATTTCCCGTATTTCTGAAGCCAAGCCTTTCGATGTCCCAGGCAGGCGAAAAACATGCCATGTACTCTGCGTTACAACCGCTGCACCCATCACCGTCAAAGTGGAATACCCAGCATGAATCAACTTTTATGTGCTTAAGGACAGGAGCCCCGCTTTTTTTATTTTTCTTAGCCATATTTCACCCCTGTCAAATTACAATATAAAGTACCGTCAAATTAATTGCGCCAATGATAAACGCAGCAATCCACGAGGCCTTAAATGCTCTCTTGCTGTTATCGTGAGGTGCTATGTTTTCTATTACGCCCTGAAGCACTGCAGTGGCTACGCATACAGCCACTCCGACAGCCATCATCAAAATGGTTCCATCCGCAAAAAATGCATATATGATTCCATAGAGGGTTACCTTCTCATACCAGGAACCGATCTCGCTGTATGCGGCATCTTTTCTGCTGAATGCATCCGCAATGCTGCTCATATCCTTCTGATACATGGTGTGCGGCATCAAGTATTCAAATCCGGTTCGGCGAAGCCTGGAGCAAGCTATGAATATGAACCCGGCAAACAGTCCGATCATTGGAAGGAAAGCAACAGGCCCGGATGAAGTCAGCTCCATTGCATCAAAACTTCCGCAGAACACATAAAACCCGATCGCTGTCATCATCATCATGGGTGCTGCCGCAACCATCTCCATGACGAGCCTGTCCGCGCCTATCTTTGAATAGTACGTGCCATAGGCATTCGCCGCAAGCACGAGAAATATAACTCCAAGTCCCAGACATGCTATGGTCATGAGCAAATCAATTCCTGCGACGAACAGACTTCCCGAAACAGCATAGAAAAACAGGCTTACTTTAATATAATAGCTCTGTATACCGCCCTTCTCACCGCTGCTCTTATTCAGAAGCGCTATCACATCCGATATTGGTCTCGTTATATCTCTTCCTTCTCTGCCCTGAACTCTTGCAGAGGCCTTCTCTGTGATTCCTGTCAGAATACCGCCGGCAAGTGGTGCAAACACGAGGAATGCCAGCACTGATATTATGATTCTTACCATTGCAGCACACCTCCCAGGAGTTCACTAAGGTTGAGTATAATAAATCCAAGACACATAACAATCACGGCTATCGCAACGATGCTGCATATGATCTGCGCCCTTATGGTCGATTTGCTCTTTCTCAAAATTTCTCTCGTTCCACCCACTTCTTTGTTTCTATCTGACTGTCTGCTTTCATCCCGCTGGACCCCTTTGTACATAGGGTATGCTGCAAGTGCAACTGCCGCTGCAATAACAGCTGAGTCCATTATATTATCCGTCAGGTTTGCCGCCGCAGACATTCCGCCAAACAGCTCGCCCATATAAGGTACTACCATATACCTTGAAAGAAACGGCAATCCTAAGATCAGCAGAATCAAAAGCCATGCGTTGGCCTTAAAAGGATTCATCTCCTTCAGGTTGATACCCTCTATTCCTTCGCTTACAGCTTCACCAATCATTGTTCCCAGCCATCTGGTCCAGTAAAGTATCGCTATTGCACCGCTGAAGCAAAGGATCATAGCGAGAATGATGTTCCCGGTGTCGACTATAGAACCGAGAGACTCCCTCTGGAGAAGTACTATTGCAAAAGGCGCTGCCATCATGACGATTACACCCATTACCAGATCTGTTCTCAGTCTCCCCTGCTCCGTTCCTGCCAGAAGAAGCGGCTTTGCCACGCTGTGGAATATAAGCAGGATGATAGCTGCCCAGACTGCCTCTGAATTTCCAATACCGGCGCACATGATTACCAGTCCCATGATGGAACTGGTCGAGTCTGCCAGCATCTTCCTCGAGTTGATTTCGGTAATTGCGTTCAGCGACGATATGAAGAATGTAACTCCGCCGATTATGATGGCCATGAGTCCTGCAAAGTTTGATACGCCCATGGCCGGTGCCATCTTAATCACAAGCACCGCGCCGCTGTTGACGAGCGTTACCGCCTGTATTATCGAACCTGCACCTGCACTGACCTTGTATTCGTGGGAAAACCACCTTTGAAAAGGTATCTGCATAGATCTCATCATACCTGCAAGAACCATGAATATACATGACATTGCAATCATGTCGGCATATACAGTATCAATCAGGTTCAGCGTTGTAATATCCACCGTATCAAATACGAGTCCTGAAACACTTATTCCCACGCAGAAGCTTACACCTGCAAAAGAATTGACTGCGAGAAGCTTTGCAGCGCAATCGGCAGCTCCTGCTCTATCAGTTTTTACAAGCCTGTAGGAGCAGTATGTAAGTATCGTCCAAAACATGAACATCCACAGAAGGTCGTCCGACAGTGCCATCCCGCATACAGCAAGTATTGATACGATATGGTGTATGCTTCCGCCTGTCCTCCAGCAAACGATCGCACCCATGACACATGTAACGAGGCATATTATTACCGCGAACCAGTCAAGGTCCAGGGTCGCTGCACCCTCCAAGCCGCTTCCTACATAATAGTCAAAGCAAACAAGGCCTGCTATCTGCAGAAGCACTGCCGCCGCAGACACAAAGCCCTTTTCTCTGAAAGCAGATATGAGCATCATAACCCCTGCCGCAACCGTTATTCCGGCGATCGTCCAGAAGCTGATATCATCATTCAGCGTGATGACCATATTGCCATATATTCCGTGAAATACAGCAAAACCCACCGATGCCAGCGCAATTAATCCGGCCAGTGGCTTTGCGTATGCCTTTTTCATTTCCATAGAGTTAACGCTCTCCATTACTGTCCTCCCGCACCTTACCGGTGCGATGTAATATTCCCTCAGATGTCAGCGTTCCTATAATTGTCTTCTTCCTTCCACTGCCTTGAGCAGCGTAACTTCATCAGCGTATTCCAAATCACCGCCAACAGGAATACCGTGAGCAATTCTTGAAACCTTTATACCGGAAGGCTTAATAAGTCTCGCGATGTACATTGCAGTGGCTTCCCCTTCTATGGTCGGATTTGTTGCTATGATGAGCTCCTGTACCTCCTCATCCTGCAGCCTTGTTATCAGGCTCTTGAGATTGATATCCTCAGGGCCGATCCCGTCCATGGGCGATATGGTTCCTCCAAGAACATGATATCTGCCTCTGTACTCTCGTATCTTTTCCATTGCGACCACGTCACGCGGACTTTCAACTACGCATATTACGCTTCTGTCTCTTTCATCGTCTGTGCATATGGCGCATGGATCAACATCCGTCAGATTGCCGCAAACAGAGCAGTACTTCATGGTCTCCTTCGCCTCTCTTATGGCATCTGACAGCCTAAATGCATCCTTGTCCTCCATGGACAGGATGTGAAAGGCGAGTCTCTGTGCCGTCTTACCGCCAACACCGGGAAGTCTGGACAACTCATTTATCAGTCTGTTTAACGGTTTAGGGTACTGCCTCATCGTTTAAAGCCCCGGTATGCCAAGTGCCGATGTGAACTTGCCCATCTCGTTCTGAGTTATTTGTTCCATCTGTCTCAGAGCTTCATTTGCAGCAACGAGAATGAGATCCTGAAGCATTTCAACGTCATCAGGATCAACCACTTCCGGTTTGATAACGATGTCTTTGATCTCCTTAGCACCGCTGACTGTCACAGTAACTGCACCGCCGCCGGAGGAAGCGCTCGTCTCCATCTCGTTTATCTGAGCCTGCACTTCTTCCATCTGCTTCTGTACGGCCTGCATCTGTGCCATCTGCTTCTGCATGTTTCCGCCGCCGCCTGTCTTTGGCCTTTTACCGGCTCTCATTCCTTTTCCCATTTTTTCCTCCCATATTCGAAAATTATTCTATTTCAACGGGTATGCCGAGAATCTCGCTTGCCTTCGCTGCCGTTTCCTCAGCAGTTGTTCCTTTTCTCTTTGCCTCTGCCGAGTCCGCGGACAAAATTTTCATGTGCCTTCTCGCCCCGTCCGTATGCTCCGCTACAAGTCGTTCTATCATATCCCTGTTGTTTTCAGCCATTCTCTTCTGAAAGCTTCTGTTTACTTTCAGGGTGAACTGCCCGTCTTCTATGCTCACAATGTGCCCGTCTGTAGCAAGTACATAGAAGCTTCCTTTGCCTGCCTCAGCATCGTCAAAAACCGCCTTCCAGACAGCTTCACAGTCAAAGCCTGTTTCCTGCCTGCTGCTTTCTGCTCCCGTGCCGGAAGCGCCAGCGCCTTCGCTGCTTTGCTCCGCATCTGGCGTCCCGCTCGTCTCTTCCCGTTCTGGTAATTCAGACTCCGGGAAGTTCTGGTGCTCTTCAGGCTCGCTGCCTGCGCCGCTACTTTGCACCGGTGCCTGCTTTCGCGTATTTGGTATCGCTTGTACAGCACTTTGCCGCTTCTGCGCCGGAATCCTGGACTGCGGCTGCTCTCCCACGCCTTCCGAAAGCTTGACGATTGCAAGTTCAAGGAGTATCCTCGGCTGCACCGACCTTCTCGCTTCGCTGTGGGTTCTGCTAAGTTCGAGCAACGCTTCATTTATATCTGCCAGTTCAAGCGCCTCCGACTGATGTCTTATGCGATCTATATTCTCGGCAGACATGTTAATCACATCCTGTGGGTTTCTGATGAACCTGGTCATAAGCAGGTTTCGGTAGTGATTGATCCATCCGCTTAGAAACTGTCTTACGTCCTTGCCGTCTTCCAGAATCTCAGCAAGGAGCATGAGTGCCTCCGCCGTCTTTCTGCGCCTTACGTGCTCCGTAATCTCAATGAAGGTTTCCTCACCTGATGCTCCGAGAAAATCGAGCACGTCCTCCGCATGAACTGTAAGATCGCCACCTGCAATACACTGATCCAATATACTGAGCCCGTCTCTTACAGAGCCGTCCGCATTGGCTGCGATGATCCTCAGGGCATCCTCAGATACGTTGATTCCCTTCTTTTTGCAGATTTCATCCATTCCGCGAATCAGGGCAGCTTCCGGAACTCTCTTAAAGTCCAGCCTCATACATCTGGACAGGATTGTAGCAGGAAGTTTGCCCGGCTCTGTGGTCGCAAGTATGAACGTAACATATTCCGGGGGCTCCTCTAAGGTTTTCAGGAGCGCGTTAAATGCTCCCGTGGAAAGCATGTGCACTTCATCGATGATATATACTTTTTTTCTGCCTGCGGCAGGGGGATACTTGACGCTCTCACGCAGCTCCCTTATGTTGTCAACGCTGTTGTTCGAGGCCGCGTCGATCTCGATTACATCCAAAAAAGTGCCGTTCTTTATTGACTGACAGGCAGGACAGACTCCGCACGGCCGGTCACCTTCACCCGTGCAGTTGAGGCCCTTTGCAAGAAGCCTTGCCGTCGTTGTTTTGCCCGTACCTCTCGTACCGCAAAACAGATAGGCGTGACTTGTGCTGTCCGTGCTGATCTGGTTCTTCAGTATTCGTACTATGTGCTCCTGACCCAGCATTTCACTGAACACTTCGGGTCTATATTCTCTGTAGAGAGCTCTGTACATCCGTTCCTCCATATAAAATTCGCCCTTTGCAAGCCCCACATGCGTTGGAGAAGGCTGATCTGCGGCACATAAGAGCTTCCGCTTATTGCTGCTTCCTTCCGGACCTGACAAGGTTCACGGTGTCCTATTGCGCAGGACCCAAACCATGCATGCAGAGCTTGCAAAGGGCAAACTCATACCACACAATTATAGTCTCATGTATCCTCTCAGTCAAGAACTGATGTGTGCCTAAATCAATAATATCTGCAAAGGCTATTATATCATATCTAAGGCTTCCATCTTCTATTTTCTCCTCTATTTTTTGCTCAAAGCCACATAAAGTTCATCAGTCCCTGGCGGTTCTACCATTTTTAGGTTTCCTCCGGATTTTAGCTTTACTCCGAAATCCGCTTCCTTTATGGTTCCAACCTCTGAAATATCTACTCCGGCTTCCGCCATGGCCTTCTTTATTTCGCCCGTCTTATCTTTTGGCACGATAATCAGCATGGCGCCGCTGGATATGAGCCTTAACGGGTCAATTCCAAAGTGCTCTGACACCTTTCTCGTCTCTTCCCTTATCGGAATATCCGCTTCAATGATCTCCGCTCCAAGGCCTGCAATCTGGCACATTTCCCAGATGGCACCCAGGATTCCGCCCTCGGTAATATCGTGCATGCCGTGGGTACCTACCTTGCCGGCAACGACGCCTTCTTTGACCACGCTGACAAGGTCGAGAAAGGATACCGCCCTCTTTAGCTCATCTTCCGTAAGAACGCCCTGCAGCTCCTCCGCCATATCGCTGGCAATGATGCCCGTGCCTTCGAGACCCACAGCCTTTGTAACCATAATCACGTCGCCCGGTTCTATATCGTTACCCGATTGGGAGGTACCCGAAAGAGCCTTGCCAATGGCCGTTGACACGATGACCGGCTGATTTACGGCAGGCGTCACTTCCGTATGGCCTCCGATGATCTCCACGCCCACTTCTGCCGCCGTATCCGCCGCCTGCCCCATGATGGTCTTCACGTCGTCTTCCGTGGTTCCTACGGGGAGCATGACAGCCAGCATGATGCCGAGTGGCTGCACGCCGTTTGACGCGATGTCATTGCACGTTATATGAATGGACAGCCTGCCTATATCGCTTACGGACGACGTAATCGGATCCGTAGACATGACGCAGTCGTAATCTCCGTATCCAACGACGGCACAGTCCTCGCCAATTCCCGGTCTTACTTTTACATCATCATTTCTGAAGCTGATTCTTTCAAATATGAGGGACTTCAGCATATCGCTTTCCAGTTTACCGATGTTGAGCATTTTATCTCTATCCTTCCAGCATCCTGAGGAAATCCTCCTCGGTTATAATTGGTATTCCAAGCTCCTTGGCCTTCTTGTTCTTGCCCGAGCCTGAAGTGATATCGTTGTTTATCAGGTAATCCGTCTTACCCGTGACGCTTCCCGTTGTCTTGCCGCCGGCAGCTTCGATTGCCGCCTTGACTTCATCTCTGTTTGCGAAATGGTTTACCTTGCCGGTGATTACGAAGGTCTTTCCTTCAAGACTCCCCCCTGACTTTGCCGCAAAACTCTCGTCGAGGTTCAAGACCTTTTCCAGTTCATCAACCACATCCTTATTCTTCTCATCTGCAAAGAACCTGACGTAGCCTTCTGCCAGCACGGCTCCCACTCCATCGATGCTTTCAAGCTCATCACGGGTAAGATTTCTCATCTTTTCCCACTTGTTCTCGCAGTGGGCTGCGATTACCTTTGCGTTCGCCGTTCCTATGCCAGGTACGCCCAGGCTGTTCAGAAGCCTGTCCGGCGTCGTATTTGACGCCGCCTTTGCTGCTTCGATGAGATTTTCGTAGGACTTTTCTCCGAAGCCCTCCATCCCGATGATTCTTTCTTTATATCTTTCGAGTCTGAAAAGGTCTGCCGGCTGGCTCACCATACCCTCGTCCACCAGCTTCTCCAGCGTCGCTTCCGAGAGCCCGTCAATGTTCATGGCGTTTCTTCCCACAAAGTGTGTGAAGCTCTTGATCCTCTTGGCCGGGCAATCGGGATTGAGACATACGAGGGTTTCCACTCCCGTCTTATCCTCGAGAACCGTTTCACCGCTGCACACAGGACAACGTTCAGGAATCTCAAAGGCTCCGCTCTTCGTCAGATTCTCCGCAATCTGCGGAATGATCATGTTGGCCTTGTACACGGTGATCCTATCGCCTACGCCCAGCTTCAGGCTCCTGAGTATGCTCACATTGTGAACGGAAGCCCTGCTGACCGTCGTTCCCTCAAGTTCGACCGGCTCAAAAATTGCAATCGGATTGATCAGTCCTGTCCTGGAAGGGCTCCACAGGATTTCCTCCAGGGTCGTCTCCTTCAGTTCGTCTCGCCACTTAAAGGCCATAGAGTCTCTCGGAAACTTTGCCGTCCTTCCCAGGGATCTGCCGTATTCTATATCGTCGTAGATGAGAACCAGTCCATCGGAAGGCAGCGGATAATCGGCAACCTTCTCCGAGTATCTTTTTATCTCATCCTCTATGGTCTCTCCCGTAACCTTCACGTATTCAACCGTTTCAAATCCCAGCGCTGCAATTCTCTCAAGCTGCTCATGCCTGTAAGTGGCATCATCCGCTCCTGCCGCAACGGAGAAAGCGTAGAATCTCACGTGCCTTTCTGCCGCTATCCTGTTATTTAGCTGGCGCACCGTTCCTGCACAAAGGTTGCGCGGGTTTTTGTACTTAGCGTCCGCATCACCGATCTGTTCGTTGATCTTCTCGAAATCCTGGTAGGTTATAACGGCTTCCCCTCTGACGACCAATGTATCGCCCGTCGGAATCCTGAGCGGAACGTTGTCAAAGACCTTTGCGTTATCCGTTATGACTTCTCCGATAACACCATCTCCCCTGGTAACAGCCTTGGTAAGTTCTCCGCCTTCGTAGGTGAGCACGATGGTGAGACCATCCAGCTTCCATGAAAGCAGGCCTTCTTTATCCCCGAGCCAGCTTCTTAAGGCTTCCGGTTCCTTTGTCTTATCCAGGGACAGCATTGGCGACGGGTGCTCTTCCTTTGGCAGGCTGCTTATGACCTTGTAACCCACGTTTACGGTAGGACTTCCTGCAAGGACGATTCCAGTCTCCTTTTCCCACTCGGCCAGTTCGTCGTAAAGCTTATCGTATTCCTGATTGGATATGATCTCGTTGCTTTCCTGGTAATATACTCTGGCAGCTTCGTTTAAGAGCGCCACCCGCTCTTCCATGCGTTTTCTCGTGATTTCCATCTTGCGCCTCCCGGTTCCCCGGCTCAATCCGCAAATAAACTACAATTCCATTTTATCCTACAACTTCTTTAGCGGCGCGAAACCTATGGCAAGCTTCTTTCTCTCTCCGCCAAAATCCACAGACACGATCTTTGCATTTGCCTCTACTACGGTTCCCTCTCCGAACTTCGGATGGAGCACCCTGTCTCCCGGAAGGTAATCCGTATCCGCTCCCGTCGCATTTTTCTTCGTAGCCTGCTTGGCGTATTTCAACCTGTCGTATTCAGCCCACGGCTTCGCAGGCGCTTTGCCCGAAGGCGATCCGTCTCTGAATAGCGCCTTGTTCTTCTCCGCCTTCTTTTCGTAGATTCCGTCTCCTTCGATGAGCTTTCTGTCGATCTCGCGCATGAACTGACTTTCCCTGGTGAAATCCGTCTTGCCGTACATGGTTCTGACTTCGGCTCCCGTCATCCACAGCCTTTCCTTGGCTCTCGTTATCCCAACGTAGCAGAGACGCCTTTCTTCTTCGATTCCCTCCGGCGTATCGAGGGAGCTCCAGCCCGGGAACAGTCCGTCTTCCATGCCCGGCATGAATACGAAAGGAAACTCCAGCCCCTTTGCGCTGTGCATGGTCATGAGCACGACTGCGTCCTCATTGGGATCGTGGTTATCGACCTCCGCAAGCAGCGCGACGCTTTCGAGAAACTCCGCAAGGGTGATGTTAGGATTCTCCTTCTCGTAATCGTATATTACGGACTTGAACTCCATCAGGTTCTCGATCCTTGATTCCGCTTCAATGGTGTTCTGATTCTCAAGAGCCTTCATGTATCCCGACCTAACGAGAAGCTGGTCGTAAATATCCGATACGCGCATATTGTCCTTTTCGTTTCCCAGGGTCTCTATGAGCTCTGCGAACTCTCCAATGGCGGCCGCCACCTTCTTTGAAAGGGATGATATCACGTCACCGTCCAGAAGCACGTCAAAGAGACCCGTTCCTCTCACCTGTGCCAGCGCGGTCAGCTTTTCCACCGTCTTGCCGCCGATTCCCCTTTTCGGCTCGTTTATCACGCGAGCGATCGCAAGGGTATCCGCCCTGTTTTGCACAAGTCTCATGTAACACAGGATATCCTTTATCTCCTTGCGGTCGTAGTACCTGAGACCGCCCAAAACCCTGTACGGAATCTCCCTTCTCGAGAGCTGTTCCTCAAAGGTTCTCGACTGGGCGTTCGTCCTGTAAAGTATGGCAAAGTCGCTGTACTTCCTGTCTCTCGTCTTAAGCCTGTTGATCTCTGAGGCGATGAAAGCTGCCTCTTCTCTCTCATCTTCCGCCCTTTTGTATATGATCTTCTTTCCTGCTCCGGCGCTTGTCCAGAGTTTCTTCGCCTTTCTTCCCTTGTTGTTCACAATTACGGAGTGGGCTGCGTCCAGGATATTGGACGTAGACCGGTAGTTCTGCTCCAGCTTCACCACCTTGGCGTCAGGGAAGTCCTTTTCAAACTCCAAAATGTTTCTAAGATCTGCCCCTCTCCACTGGTATATGCACTGATCGTCATCTCCTACCACGCACAGATTACCATGAACAGATGCCAGCATCCTGACCATCTTGTACTGAAGATAGTTGGTATCCTGGTATTCATCGACCATGATGTAC
>JAFTHD010000195.1 GCA_017457585.1 Bacillota bacterium
ATAGTACCTCCTGGTATGTGGATGTCTTCGCAAACACCATTGTACCAGACTATGGGTCATTATTTAGTTGTTGCACTTAGATTGTAAATTCAAGTCCCTTAGATTAAAATCCGCCAGGATATGCATACCGGCTCTTCCACCGGTTATCCTGACATCGTCACCGAAGACTTTTTCCATGGCCGCGAGAAGCGCACGCATTTTGCGGCCGTAAACAGTTCTCGTCTTATTAATCTGCCTTTCGTAGTATCCCCTTTCCATGAATATGGCCATGGTTCTCTGCAAAAATCCGTTCACCTGTGAGTGATAACGCCAGTAATAGTCATTGTACCGTTTCAGTATTTCGGGAGGAAAAACGATGTATGCCATTCGCATTACCGGGGAGAACGCTTTTGAAAAAGTTCCCGTATATATGATTCTCCCCGATACATCCATGGACTGCATTGAAGGAATCGGGTTGGTATAATATCTCAGTTCACTGTCATAATCATCTTCGATTATATAGCTATCGGTCTCCTCTGCCCAGTTGAGAAGTTCTCTGCGTTTTGAAGCGGACAGAACGCTCCCTGCCGGAAACTGGTGAGACGGCGTAAGATACAAAAGGTCCACGTGTCTCCCCTTCAGTTCGCTGACAGCCACTCCGTCTTTTTCGACGGTTACTCCGCCCACGTGAAAGCCTCTGTTCTCAAAAACCTTTCGAACACCGTCATAGCCCGGGTCTTCCATGGTAAACGACGGTCTCTTTGCAGCGTTTTTACCGTAAAAAATATTCGCGAGTATCTCCATCGAATGCTGATGTCCGCATGTTATCACGATTTGCTCCGGACTGCAGTTGACATTTCTCGCCTTATTAATGTGATCGCATATGGCTCGCCTCAGCCTCAGGTCTCCATTTTTTTCAGGGTATTGCGCCACCTGCTCGTATTCCATCTCTATCAAAGCGTCTCTGGAGCATGCTCCCCACCTTCTGTATGGAAACAGACTGTTATCCATGGAGCCGTAGACGAAGTCGTATCCTATATGCGCTTCCGTATACTCTTCTACATTCGTATCTCTCCGAACCAAAGGTTCCGAATCCACCGAAATTGAAGGAATGTCATTTACCGTGAATCCTTTTCCCACCGTTGCCGTAACGTATCCTTCGTCCTTAAGCTGTTGATATGCCTTATCCACTGTATTTCTTCCCACATCCAGTTCCTCTGCCAGTACCCTTGTAGGCGTAAGCAGTTCACCAGCCGAAATCTGTCCGGATAGTATCTGATTCTTGATCTGGGAATACACCTGCTCATAGAGCGGTAGCTTGGATTTTTTGTCTACGTATATCATTTTGTTGGCTCCATCAAAAATAAATAAATTGGCACTTCCATACCATCCACTACTCTATTATACTATGGTTACAAGGGGGATACAAATTCATTCACGAGGAGGAAACGTTATGTTCAGAGAAATGCGCAGACAGGAGCAGGCTCTCACGAAGGAGCAGATGATAGAATTAATTCAGAAAGAGACGAGAGGCGTTCTCTCGGTTATCGGTGACGACGGATACCCTTACGGTTTCCCGATCAACCACTATTACGATGAGGAGGAGAACAAGTTCTACTTCCACGGTGCCCAGTTCGGTCATCACATCGATGCCATCAAGGCAGATCCGAAGGTTTCCTACTGTGTATACGGAGACGACGAGCAGCGCGAAGGCGACTGGGCGTACTACGTAAAGAGCGTTATCAGCTTCGGTAAGGCAGAGATTATCGAAGACTACTCCACAGCCATGAATTTCTGTTATGAACTTTGCAAGCGTTTCCCTTGCGATGAGGAGTACATCAAAAAAGAGTTTGAAGCTGACGCACACAGAACGCTCGTGTTTGCAATCAATGTTGAGTACATGACAGGTAAACTGGTGCACGAGGCATAGTTCAAATGCCACTTGACAATATCTCAAACGAAGGACATACTTAGGCGTGTGAAGCATATTCACACGCTTTTTATTGCGGCAAAAAAACTGATGGCCGCAGGATGTTACAGGATATTACTTGAATCTAACATATTGACGCAGACAATCGGAGGCAAAAATGTTTTTATCGATTTTCGGACTTGCAGGCGGCATCGGTATGCCCATGCAGACAAGTATAAATGCACATCTCGGCAGAAGGGTAGGCTCACCTTTTCTCGCAGCGCTGATCAACTTTAGCATAGGCATCGCAGCGCTTTTTGTCGTAGCACTCATCGTCGAGCATAGCCTTGCGATCCCCATGGGTAAAGTTTTCGCTGCCCCGCCATGGATCCTCATGGGCGGTGTCCTTGCCGTCGTATTCGTAACGGGAAACATCCTCCTCATGCCGCGTATCGGAAGCGTTCAGACTTCCATTCTGCCGGCGCTCGGACAGATACTCATGGGAACCCTGATCGATACCTTCGGCTGGTTCCAGTCCGATGAACGACCGATGGGAATCCTCAGGGCAATCGGCGTGATACTCGTATTCTGCGGCGTCGTTTTTATCATACTTTCAAAGACCCGCGGTGCAGCCGCAAAGAAGTCGCAGAATCACGTCAAGTTCGTATGGCTGTGGAGACTTTTCGGCATCGTAGTCGGCATGTGCATGGCATCTCAGACCGCCATAAACAGCCACCTTGGCGTTGTAGTAGAGTCGAGAATCTTCGCCTCCATCATCAACTTCTCAGTCGGTCTGATTATACTCGTCATACTGAACGTACTGCTTATCCGCACTAAGAAATCCCGCGATAAAAGCAGTAAACCGCCTGCATGGATCTTATGCGGCGGTCTCTTTGGTGCGTTATTTGTAGTTGGGAATATCATCACAGCTCAGGCCATAGGAACAGGCATGGCCGTTGTCATCCTTCTGACAGGTCTCATGATCGGCGGTCTGCTGGTGGACCAGTTCGGCCTCTTCCAATCCGCTAAACGTCCCGTAACCTACAGAGAGATCATCGGCGTTCTCGTCATGGTCGCAGGCGCTGCCCTCTTCCACCTGTTTTAGGCTACTGATACTGTGCGTCCTTTAAGGTACAGTAGGTTTCACCTTCTTCGTCATAGGTCGTAAAGACGCCTGTAACGGTCACTTCCTTGCCGTCTATCGGATAATCGGCAGGAAATTCATAGGACTCATCCAGATCAAATTCCAATCCCTGTGAGCAGCATGCGGTCGCATCCTGAATAATGCAGGCGTAATAGTCGTTTCCTGTGTTCGGGTCCTGATATGCTGCGCACTGACCCTTCATTTTTACCGTCTTACCGACGTAGTTCTCCGGCGTGTACATCATATCATAGACCTCTGAGTAGACCATCGTAGCTGACATCTTCGTAAGATCTACATCGATGTCGCTAAACCCGCCGTCTGCAGGTTCACCCGAACTTCCGCAAGATGCGAGTCCCAACGTCATGATGACGGCAACAGACAGAAATAATACGATTCTCTTCATACTCTGATTCTCCCTATCACATAGCAAACTGCAAAGGCGAGCACGTCCACCGCCACGATGGTAGAACCGACCGGCGTCCCTGCCAGGATGGATATGATGATTCCGACAAAGGCACATACCACCGAAAGGATGGCGGAGCATATTGTAACCTTGAGGAAGCTGTTAAAGAGCCTCATGGCGGAGAGGGCCGGAAAGACTACGAGAGCTGAAATCAGAAGTGCTCCCACAAGATTCATGGCGAGTACTATGATGACCGCTATGACGATTGCAATCAGCAGATTGTACGTCTCTGCCCTCACACCCGTTGCCCTTGCAAAGTTTTCGTCGAAGGTAACTACGAAAATCTTGTTATAAAACAGCACGAAAAATGCGATGACCGCCACCGACAAAACGGCGCATAGCCACACTTCCTTCGAAGTCAGCGTCAGTATGGAAGTCGATCCGAAGAGGGTGCTGCACACATCCCCCGAAAGGTTGGAGGAGGTTGAAAAGATATTCATGATGAGATAGCCGAAGGCGAGGGCTCCAACAGATATCATGGCGATTGCCGCATCCCCCTTTACCCGGGCGTTCTGACCGTTTTTGAGCAGCAGCACCGCGCTGATCACCGTAATCGGGAGCACGAGAAGCATCTGGTTGCTCAGGTTCGTAACGCTGGCGATGGCAAGTCCCCCAAAGGCCACGTGAGAGAGACCGTCTCCGATGAATGAAAATCTCTTCAGCACAAGTGTCACCCCGAGAAGAGAAGAACAGAGCGCTATGAGAACGCCTACGATGATTGCGTACCTTACGAAAGGATACTGCATGTACTCTGCAAGCTGGCTTATCAAAGCAGTTCCCCCCTTTCGTTTCTCAGGAGGAACTGACCGATGTCGCTCTCCACGTACTCGTCCCTCGTTCCAAAGAAGACGGCCTTCCCGATGTGCAAAATGTGAGATGCGTACTTGATGGCGGCCGCAATATCGTGAGAAATCATAATCACCGTTATGCCCTCCCTGTTAAGGTCGGAGATCAGCCTGTACATCTCGTTTGTCACCCTTGGGTCAAGACCCGATACAGGCTCATCCAGGAGCAGAAGTTTGCCTGTAGCACAAAGCGCCCTCGCAAGGAGGACCCGCTGCTGCTGGCCTCCCGAAAGGTCTCGGTAGCTTCTTCCTGCCAGTCCCGATATTCCCATTCGCTCCATGTTTTCTTTGGCAAGTGCCTTGTCCTCTTTATTGTAGAAGGGTCTAAGTCCCATCCTTCCCTGGCACCCAGAGAGCACCACCTCTGTAACGGAAGCCGGGAAATCCTTTTGCACGATGGTCTGCTGTGGCAGATAGCCGATCTCGCTCGGTCTGAGGCCGTCACCGGTGGTGATCGTTCCGCTAATAGGACTCTGAAGCCCGAGGAGCGTCTTCATCAGCGTCGACTTGCCGGAGCCGTTCTCCCCCACGATGCAAAGGTAGTCGCCTTCCTCAACCTGAAAGTTCAGGTCTTCCTCCATGATTCTCGTTTCGTATCCAAGCCCTAAGTCTTTGGCTGTCAAAAGAGCCATCTTTTCCTCCTAATTCAGCGCCTTTTTCAGCACCTCAAGATTATCTTTCATCATGCCCGTATAGGATGCTCCCGCTTCCACATCATCTGACGTTACCGCCTGCATGGAATTCATGCTCAGCACGTCCGTATCAGGTGATTCTGCTGCCATGATGATTGTCTCAGCGATTCTGCCGTCGCTGGTTTCCGTAGTCAGAACGGCCGGAAGCTGCAGCTCTTCAAGCTTGTTTGCCAGGAAAGTGATCGTCTCAAAACTGGCCTCCGTTTCGGCCGAGCATCCTGCAAAGGCGGCGTAATACTGAATGTCGTAATCGTCCGTCATATATCTGAAAGGGAACCTGTCTCCAAAGAGCAGCGTATCAAACTTCGCACCTGCTACTGCCTTCTCATATTCATGGTCCAGCGCCCTAAGCTCTGCGATGTACGCTGCTGCGTTATCCTTGTAACCTTGCGCGTTGTCTGCGTCTATACGGCACAGGGTTCCCGAAATTTTATCGACCAGCTTCTCCGCATTTCTTAAAGAGAGCCAAACGTGCTCGTCGTATTCAGGCTCCTCTTCATCGCCTGCTTCCGCTTCCATGCCCTCCACTTCTTCCTCTTCTTTGGCACTATCGCCTATTGACTCCAGGAGATTGATGGAGATCATCTCAGGATTGGTCGCTTCCTGAAGTGCGTCCTCTACCCAGTTATCCGATTCTCCGCCTGCATAGATGAAAAGGTCGCAGTCTGAGATCTTCTGAATGTCCTGCGCCGTAGGCTGAAAGCTGTGAAGGTCTACCCCATCATCCAAGAGCAACGTCACCTCTGCTCCTGCCGGGTTATCGCCGAGCACATTCATCCCCCAATCGTACGCAGGGAAGATGGTTGCGACGATTTTGAGGGAGGCATCCTCCGTCTCCACACTGTCCTTCTGGCTTCCACAGCCTGCAAGCA
>JAFTHD010000015.1 GCA_017457585.1 Bacillota bacterium
GTTCTCACGTTACCGAGCGTCGCTACCTTCATTCCGAAGAAACCTGCCAGTACTGAGAGCAGTGCTCCGCAGACGTAGAGAACGCCGGTTACCGGGCTGATGAAGATTGCGATGAGCAGGAAGAGACATACGATAACGATTGCCATTATCTTGTACTCTCTCTTCAGGAATGCCATTGCACCTTCTGCAATAAATCCGGAGATCTCCTTCATTCTGTCATTGCCTTCCGGTGACTTTCTGATCCATGATGCCAGACAAACAGCAACGACGAGGCCGATAATTGCTGCACAGACAGCAATAATTGCTAAAGTGTTCATTTTTATCTGTACCTCCCCCTCGTACCTTCATACGTATATGCGCAACAAGAGACGTCTTAGACGTCTCTCCACACATACCTTAAGATACGAACCAATAATGATAAATGATAAATAAAATCTGTAAGCTAACCAATGTCCTATTCGATAGCTACAAGTACAAGCGAAAGAACGATAAACAGGATTGCCGTCACCGTGGAAATCTTGCTTAAGATTCCTTCATATCCCTGACTCTTCTTCTTGCCGAAAAGCTGTTCTGCACCGCCGCCGATGGAACCGGACAGACCGGCACTGTTGCTGGACTGAAGAAGAATGCTGAGAATAAGGACAACGCTTGCGATTGCCAATATGATCTTGAGAGCTAAACTCATAATAATGCCTCCTGATAGTATTAACTTAAAGAGTTTAACATACCAGAAGGCATAAATCAATCAAATATTCGATTATTGAGCCGTATTATTGACGATTTTACTTGTTTTTAATGTTGTAGAACGCATCGTTTCCGGCATACTGCGCTGCACTGTCCAGAATCTCTTCCAGTCTGAGAAGCTGGTTGTACTTCGCGATACGGTCAGTTCTCGAAAGTGAACCTGTCTTGATCTGGGCTGCGTTAAGTCCAACTACGATATCTGAGATGGTAGTATCCTCGGTTTCTCCGCTTCTGTGTGATACAACTGCCGTGTAGCCTGCCTTCTTAGCCATCTCAATGGCATCGAATGTCTCTGTCAGCGTACCGATCTGGTTCACCTTGATGAGGATTGAGTTGGCGACGCCCTTTTCGATTCCCTGCGCCAGTCTCTCCGTGTTGGTTACGAACAGGTCGTCTCCTACCAGCTGAACTCTGTCTCCGAGAGCCTCGGTCAGCTTCTTCCATCCATCCCAGTCATCCTCAGCAAGACCGTCTTCGATTGAAACGATAGGATATCTGTCACAAAGGTCTGAAAGGTACTCGATCATTTCCTCAGAGGTTCTCGTAACGCCTTCACCTGTCAGCTTGTAAACGTTCTCCTCTGCATCGTAGAATTCGCTTGCAGCAACGTCCATTGCGATCTTTACATCTTCGCCAGGCTTGTATCCTGCCTTCTCGATGGCTTCAATGATAACCTGAATCGCCTCTTCATTTGTTGCCAGGTTCGGAGCAAAACCGCCCTCATCACCTACTGCAGTGTTGAGGCCCTTGCCCTTGAGCACGCTCTTCAGATTGTGGAATACTTCTGCTCCCATTCTGAGCGCTTCTCTGAACGTCTCAGCGCCTACCGGCATGATCATGAATTCCTGAACGTCCACCGTGTTGTCAGCGTGTGAACCGCCGTTTAAGATGTTCATCATAGGCGTCGGCAGGATCTTGCCGTTTACTCCGCCGAGATACTGGAAGAGAGGAAGACCCACTGAATCTGCAGCTGCTCTTGCTACTGCCATGGATACGCCCAGGATAGCGTTCGCACCAAGCTTGCCCTTGTTAGGCGTTCCATCCAGGTCGATGAGGTACTGATCCAGTCCCACCTGATCGAATGCTTCCCAGCCGATAATCTCGTCTGCAATAATCTCATTCACGTTCTCAACAGCCTTTAAAGTACCCTTGCCCAGGTATCTTGACTTATCGCCGTCTCTCAGTTCAACCGCCTCGTGAACGCCTGTTGATGCTCCCGATGGAACGATTGCTCTTCCCAGTGCTCCGTCATCTAAGAGAACCTCAACTTCAACTGTAGGATTACCTCTTGAATCCAGAACTTCTCTTGCAATTACATCTTCTATAAATGCCATATCTGTTATCCTCCTAATATACTAAAAGTTTACGATCTCGATAAAGTCTGCAGCCTTGAGACTTGCGCCGCCTACCAGTGCTCCATCGATTTCAGGCTGATTCATGATCTCCGTTGCGTTGGCAGGTTTCACGCTGCCACCGTACTGAATGATCACATCGTCAGCTACGCTCTCATCGTAGAGTTCCTCGACTGACTTTCTGATTACGGCACACATTTCCTCTGCCTGCTCAGGGGTTGCTGTTCTGCCGGTACCGATAGCCCAGATTGGCTCATATGCTATAACCAGCTTACGAATGTCGTCTGCAGGGATTCCTGCAAGGTCTGCTTCGATCTGTCCCTTCACGATGTCGATGGCCTTGCCTGCATCTCTTTCCTCCAGGCTTTCTCCTACGCAGAGGATCGGTCTTATGGAACCCTCATAGAGCTTCTTCAGCTTCAGGTTGCATGTCTCATCCGTCTCACCGAAATACTGTCTTCTCTCTGAGTGCCCGATAATGCAAAGATCTACGCCGATTTCTTCCAGCATGGATACGGAAATTTCTCCTGTATATGCTCCCTCGTCTGCGAAGTGAACGTTCTGTGCTCCCACGAGAATTCCTGTTCCCTTAAACGCCTCTACGAGGAGATCCAGGTTTGTAAAAGGTGCGCAGATTGCTGCCTGCACGTCCGTGTCCTTATAGAGTTCTTTGAACTCTTCGGCGAACGCTCTGGCATCAGCCTTTGTCTTGAACATTTTCCAGTTTCCTGCAATCAGTGGTATTCTCATTATTTATCCTCCAAACATGCGATTCCCGGCAGTTCCTTACCCTCGAGATATTCAAGAGAAGCTCCGCCACCTGTTGAAATATGAGTCATCTTGTCTGCAAATCCGAACTGTTCTACAGCAGCAGCAGAGTCTCCTCCGCCGATGATGGTTACAGCCTCAGATTCTGCCAGCGCCTTTGCAACCGCCTTTGTTCCTTCTGCAAACTTTGGCATCTCAAATACGCCGCAAGGTCCGTTCCATACCACGGTCTTTGCCTTCGCGATAGCATCTGCAAAGAGAGCGGCGCTCTTTGGACCGATATCCAGCCCCATCAGGTCAGCCGGTATTGCATCTCTGTCGCAGCTAACCGCTTCACTGTCGTTTGAAAATTCTGCAGCGCATACGGCGTCTACCGGCAGAAGCAGATTTACGCCTGCCTCTTCAGCCTGTCTGATGAGTTCCTTGGAAAGCTCAAGGCTCTCCTCATCCAGAAGCGATTTGCCGATCTCATAGCCCATGGCCTTGAAGAACGTGAACATCATGCCTCCGCCGATTATCAGCGTGTCCACCTTGCCGAGAAGATTCTTGATTACAGGAATCTTATCTCCTACCTTGGCGCCGCCCATAATGGCAACGAACGGTCTTGCCGGATCTTCCAGGGCATCTCCCAGGAACTTCACTTCCTTCTCGATGAGGAATCCTGATACTGCAGGCATGTATGCTGCAAGTCCTGCCGTCGTGCAGTGTGCTCTGTGGGCAGTACCGAACGCATCGTTTACGAAGAGCTCGCCCAGCTTTGCAAGCTGACCTGTGAACGGTTCCTCGTTCTTCGTCTCTTCCTTCCTGTACCTTACGTTCTCAAGGAGCATTACCTGTCCCGGTTTAAGTGCCGCAGCCGCAGCCTCAACGGATTCATCGACTACAACATCCGACCTTGCGAAAATAACCTCCTGCTTCAGATACTCGCTGAGTCTTTCCGCTACAGGTGCAAGTGAGAATTCCGGTTTTGGTTCTCCCTTAGGTCTCCCCATGTGAGACATGAGGATCACTGCTGCTCCCGCATCAATCAGGTAACGAATTGTTGGAAGTGCTGAAGTGATTCTGATATCATCCGTGATCTTGCCGTCCTGCATAGGAACGTTGAAGTCACATCTTACCAGAACCTTTTTGCCTGAAACATCGACATCTCTTACTGTCTTTTTCATTACAATCTCCTTTCCTTGCGGTGCCGTACACTTCCTCCATGCGGTCACCGCACATCATTTTTATACGCAGAAATCAGGCGTTATCCACCTGGTACATGTGCTTAATCAGCTCAAGCACCTTGGTGGAGTAACCGAATTCATTGTCGTAAAATGCGATAAGCTTGAAGAACTTATCGTTGAGCTGGATACCTTCTCTCGCATCGAAGATCGATGGATGAGGATCTCCTATGAAGTCGCTGGATACGACCTCGTCGTCTACATATTCAATAACGCCTGCAAGGTCGCCGTACTCTGAAGCTTCCTTAACCTTGCGGCAGATTTCTTCATAGCTTGCTGAAGTCTTGAGCTCAAGATTGACGTCTATAACGGATACGTCATTGGTCGGAACTCTGTAGGCAATTCCTGTCATCTTGCCATTGAGTTCAGGAATAACGAGACCTACTGCCTTCGCTGCTCCCGTAGCCGTAGGAATGATGTTGCCGAAGGCTGATCTTCCCGTTCTCCAGTCCTTGAGGGATCTTGCGTCTACTACCTTCTGCTTAGCCGTTGCTGCGTGAATTGTGGACATGAGTCCCTGCTCGATTCCCCAGTTGTCCTGGATAACCTTGCAAAGCGGTGCAAGACAGTTTGTCGTACAGGAAGCGTTGGATACGATGTCCATTTCCTTCTTGTACGTCTTGTGGTTAACACCCATTACGAAGGTCGGCGTACCCTTATCCTTCGCCGGTGCTGTGATGATAACCTTCTTTGCACCCTGATCCAGGTGAACCTGTGCCTTCTCAGTCGTGTTGTATGCTCCCGTACCTTCGATGATGTACTCAGCACCGCATTCGCTCCACGGAATATTTGCTGCAAGGCTCTCGCTGTATACAGGAACTCTCCTGCCGTCGATTACGAGGCCCTCTTCATAAACTCTTACCTCTCTCGGAAAACGTCCGAAAACCGTGTCGTACTTGAGCATGTAAGCCATGTACTCCAGGTCTGCATTACGAACGTTAATGCCTGCAAGTTCAATCTCAGGCATATCCATAGCTGCACGAATACATACTCTTGAAATACGTCCAAATCCACTGATACCTACTTTAATTCCCATTTTGAACCCTCCTAAACATGTAAGCCTTTCGTTATAGATTTTGAATAGAACACCTCTCTGCCTTATCAAGGCAATATCTCTA
>JAFTHD010000196.1 GCA_017457585.1 Bacillota bacterium
CACCATGGAAACCTTGCAGCGTTCTCCACTGCAACCTTTGAACTCTCAAGGTCATAGCCGATGTCCGTCACGACGTCCACCTGGGATTTCTCAATTTCCGCCGCCAGATTTGATACCATTTCCGGCGTCATGTCGTAGTTGTTTATATGCGCGTGAGAATCAAATAACATATCCCTTGCCTTTCCTAAAAAACAGAGCGACACAATTGTGCCGCTCAGGAATTTTTATGATACCGGTAAGTTTTGTAACTCCGCAAGTGCTGCGACATTGCCGTCAGGCACCACGTGCTGAAGCGCTGTGCCTTTGGCAGGGGACCTTCCAACGATTCATTCTTCATCGGGATAGGTCCGTCTGACGGCGCACATTCCATTGCTCTCGCTTTGCGAATCGCAAGGACAAGTGCTGCTACGTTACAGGGTTACCGTCTTCTGCGGCTGTCGTCACGAACTCGAGACCTGCCTTGCCGTCTGCATCGTTATCGGCAAAGAGGATCATTCCCTTTGACTCGAGACCTCTCAGCTTCCTCGGCTTAAGGTTGGCAACCACTACCACCTTCTTGCCGACGCACTCCTCCACGCTGAAGTGTTTTGCAACGCCCGAGATAATCTGGCGCTTTTCCGTTCCCATCTTAACCTGGAACACCAGCAGCTTGTCTGCGTCAGGATGCTTTTCGGCGCTGAGGATCGTACCTACTCTGAGATCCAGCTTATCAAAGTCGTCGTATACGATTTCGTCTTTCAGCTCGAGAGGAATGTTCACGTCCTCAGGAGCGGTCTGGAGAGCTTCCAGTTCTTCGATTTCTTTGTCTATATCAAGTCTCGGGAATATCGGATCGCCCTTCTTAACCTGTGCGCCTTCCGCCAGGTCAAATACGAAGGCGTCTTCCCACTTGACTTCACCGTCTGCCAGTCCCAGCTGAGCTCTGATGGCATCGGTGGTCGTGTGCATAAACGGATAGATGAGTACCGACACGATTCTGATTGCCTCTGTCAGGTTGCGAAGCACGTTGTCCAGTCTCGGCTTATCGGCCTCGTTCTTTGCGAGAACCCAAGGCATCGTCTCATCGATGTACTTGTTGGCTCTTCTTACGACTACCCAGATTTCCTCGAGAGCCAGGTTGAACTTGAAGTCGTCCATGTAATCCTCAACCTTTGAAGCGGCACCTGTTGCAATCTGCTTAAGGTCGTCGTCGAGAGGGTCTGTAGCCTCCGTGTATGCCGGAACTGCGCCGCCGTTGTACTTCTCGATCATGGAAACGGTTCTCGAAACGAGATTTCCCAGGTCGTTGGCCAGGTCGTAGTTCATTCTCTTAAGCATCACTTCGTTGGTGAAGATGCCGTCCTGACCGAAGGTGTACTCTCTGAGCAGGAAGTACTTGAGCGCGTCGATTCCGTATCTGTCTATGAGAACTACCGGATCTACAACGTTGCCCTTTGATTTTGACATCTTACCGCCTTCCAGAAGCAGCCATCCGTGACCCAAAACTTTCTGCGGAAGCGGTTCTTCCATGGACATGAGCATTGCAGGCCAGATTACCGTATGGAATCTTACGATTTCCTTACCGACAAGGTGAACGTTAGCCGGCCAGTACTTCTCGTAAAGTTCCGGATCGTCAGGGTATCCGAGGGCTGTCACGTAGTTCGAAAGTGCGTCAAGCCATACGTAGATGACGTGCTTTTCGTCGATAGGAACAGGAATTCCCCAGTCGAATGTGGATCTTGAAATGCAAAGGTCTTCCAGTCCCTGCTTCACGAAGGCGATCATCTCGTTTCTTCTCGTCTCCGGCTGAAGGAACTCAGGGTTGTTCTCAAAGAGATCCAGGAGTCTGTCCTGATACTTGCTCAGTTTGAAGAAGTAAGCTTCTTCCTTTGCCTTCGTGACCGGTCTTCCGCAGTCAGGGCACTTGCCATCTACCAGCTGACTCTCAGTCCAGAAAGATTCGCACGGGGTACAGTAGAGACCCTCGTACTCTCCTTTGTAAATATCGCCCTTTGCATGAAGCTTCTTGAAGATAGCCTGCACGCGCTTAACGTGTCTCGGCTCAGTCGTCCTGATGAAATCATCGTATGAGATTTCCATGGTGGCCCACAGGTCCTTGATGCCTGCGACCACCTGGTCAACGTATTCCTGCGGTGTTACGCCATTTTCTTCCGCTATGGTCTGAATCTTCTGACCGTGCTCATCGGTTCCCGTCAGGAATCTCACATCGTATCCTGCCAGCCTCTTGAACCTTGCCATAGCGTCTGCCATTACCGTGCAGTAGGTGTGGCCTATGTGCAGGTTTGAGCTTGGATAGTAAATCGGTGTGGTGATGTAGTATGTTCCTTTGTTCTCTGCCATTGTTAAATCCTTTCATAATCTACCGCGAATGGGCGTGTAGTTAGTACACTTAAGCATATCACTAATGGGGCGTTCAGTCAATTTTTTGAGAGGCATCGTGTACAGGGATTGGAAGGCTGGAGGGCTTGCGGCGTTCTAAACCCTCCCCTGCAATACCTAAAATGGGTTTTTCATGATTTCAGAATTGAAAATCTCCGATTGTAATACCTAAAAAGCACTTTTTGTGATTTCAGAATTCCAGCCGCTGTAATTGCAATTCTATATTTCAAAAAACTTGATTTCAGAATTACTTTTTGCTGGTTGCAATTCTGAAAAGCCAAAAAAGGCAAAATAGGTATTGCAGCAGCCACAGCTCCTCGATCCCCGGACGCGTTCCCCATGAAAAAAGCACCCCGACTATCTCAGGATGCTTTTGTTTCTTTATCTATGTACGTATTCCTCTACGGCATGCTTTATCCTCACGAGGGCTTCCTCCAAAACGGCTCTCGGACGGGCTGCGTTAATCCTTTGGAAACCTCTTCCGGCCTCGCCGAATATCCCACCGCTGTCGAGCCAAAGGCCTGCGCCTTCGATGATGAGTCTGTCCAGGCTCGCTTCATCGTCTTCAATCTGGCTGAAGTCGAGCCAGAGAAGGTAAGTCCCCTCAGGCTTTATGAGTTTAAGTCCCGGAACATTCTCCTCTATGAACCTTTCTGCGAATCGTATATTCTCCTGAATGTAGGATTTGGCTGCGTCGAGCCATTCGTCTCCGAAACGGTATGCCGCCTCAGTTGCTGCAAGTCCCGGAGCCGACACCTGGCTAAGGCCTGCGGCGCTCTTCTTTCGGACAAAGCGCCTGCGCAGAGCTTCGTTTGAGATGATGATGTTCGCATTCTGAAGAGAGGCCGTATTAAACGACTTGCTGGCAGAGGTGCACGTTACGGTTATATCCGCGATTTCCTTTGAAATTCCTGCTATCGCCACGTGCTGCATGCCGTTCCACACAAAGTCCTGATGGATCTCGTCGCTGACGATAACCACATCGTTTGCAAGGCAGATTTCCCCCAGTCGCGCCAGTTCCTCACGGGTGAATACGCGTCCTGTCGGGTTGTGCGGATTGCAGAGGAGGAAAAGGTGCACGTCACTCCTCGCCGCCTTCTCTTCAAAGTCATCAAAATCGATCTCGTATCTGCCGTTCCTGAGAATCAGCGGACTGTTTACGATGACTCTGTCGTTGTCCTCTATCACCTCGCTGAACGGGTAGTATACCGGCTGCTGGATGAGCACTCCCTCGCCCTCCTTTGAAAAGGCCTGAACGCTGAGTCCCAGGGCATTTACAACGGTCGGGGTCTTTACAATCCAATCCGTCTCTATGCTCCAGTCATGTCTCCTTGCGAACCAGTTCTTGACCGCCTGGTCGTAGCTGTCCATTCCTTCGGTGTATCCGTATATGCCGTGGTCGTTGAGGGCTGCCACAGCATCCTGAATGTAGGAAGAAATGCGAAAATCCATATCGGCGACCCACATGGAGAGCAGTCCCTCCGGGTATCCGCGCTTTGCTGCAAAGTCCTCTTTAAGGCTTCCCGTATTCTTCCGGTCTATGATCTGATCGAAGTCGAGATTCCTCTCTTTGCTTCCAGGTCTGTCCAGGAACCTTAAGCCCTCAGGGGAATGCAACGCCTGATCCAGATCCGCGATAAGGTCTGCTACGTCCTCCATCCCTGCGGAAAACCTGAGAAGGGAGCCGGTGATGCCGTTCGCTTCGCATATGTCGTCCGGAACGTCCGCGTGGGTCTGCGTAATCGGGTAAGTTATGAGAGACTCCGTTCCGCCAAGGCTCTCCGCGTATTTTATCAGCTTCACGTGGTTGAGAATCCGTACGGCATCCTCCTTTGTCTTTAGTTCGAAGGCCACCATGCCGCCGAAACCGCGAGACTGCTTCTTCATAATATCGTGACCCGGGTGCCCCGGAAGTCCCGGATACCTTACGCTTACAACTTCAGGCTGCGCTTCAAGCCATTTTGCCACCTGATCTGCATTGAACTGGATCCGCTCCATTCTCAAAGCCAAAGTCTGCATGCCTCTTAAGATGAGCCATGCATCGAAAGGTGAGAGCTGTGCGCCCGTCGTTTTGAATATGAATCGAAGCTTCTCGATGAGTTCGACATCGTTTAGCACCAGAAATCCTGCGATCGTGTCGTTGTGACCGCCCAGGTACTTGGTTCCGCTGTGAATTACGATGTCTGCACCAAGTTCCAGGGGATTTTGCAGGTACGGCGAAAGGAATGTATTATCCACGATAACGAGAAGGTCTGACGCCTTTGCCTGTTGCACCACCTTCTCGATATCGATGACGTTCATCATCGGGTTTGTCGGCGTCTCAAAGAACACCGCCCGCGTCTTTTCCGTAATGTGCGGGGTAATGTCCTCGCGGGCGAAGTCCGCCTGACTGATTTTTATTCCGTTCTTTTCACTGATATTGAGGAAAAGTCTAATGGTTCCGCCGTAGAGATCGCTGTCCACTATGATGTGATCTCCCGGCTGAAAAAGTTCCATGACGCAGCCTATGGCAGCAAGACCGCTGGAAAATGAAATGGCGTGCTTTGCGCCTTCGAGTCCTGCAACCGTTCTCTCCGTCTGATCCACCGTAGGGTTGAGCATCCTGGTGTAGTCGTAGCCTGTGCTCTGACCAACTCCGGGATGTGCGAACGTTGCAGTCTGATAGATTGGGAAACTCACTGTGCCTGTCTTGTCACAACAGTGAGAAAGATCGTCTTCTGTGTGTATACACTTCGTGTCCTTTGTTAAGTCCATATTTCACCTCCGGGCCTTGCGGCTTAGCAACAGGATAACATTATAACCGGCTACAGCATAATATTCATATCCTTTGCATTGTTATAGTCTGTGTCTATACCAAATCACTTACTTTTCCTATTGATTTAATATGCATTACGTATTACAATTTCCTTAATCATACTCGATACGATTTCAATGGGAGGCAAAAGAATGACCCTGACTCAGTTAAAATATGCAGTGGCAATTTCAGAATCTTCATCGATGAACGAGGCGGCGAGAAAGCTGTTTATATCACAGCCCAGCCTGTCGGCGTCCATACGTTCGCTGGAAGACGAGCTGGGGATAAAACTCTTTAACCGCTCATCTCGCGGCATCATCGCGACGCCTGAGGGAGAAGAGTTTATCGGATACGCCAGGCAGCTTACGGAGCAATACGGCCTTATAGAAAATCACTATATCAACAAGGAGCCTCTCCAGAAGAGATTCGCTGTTTCAATGCAGCACTACACCTTTGCGGTGGAGGCCTTCATTCATATTACCCGCGAGTTCGGATTGGAGGAGTACGAGTTTTCAATCCGGGAGACCAGGACGGCAGAGGTTATCGAGGACGTTCGCAACTTCAGAAGCGAACTGGGCGTACTCTACCTTAACGACTTCAACAGACCGATTCTGACGAAGATATTTCAGGAAAACAACGTGGTCTTCCACGACCTTTTCGACTGCGATATATACGCCTATATGGCCAACACCCACCCACTGGCAGGGGAACGTGAAGTCTCCATCGAACAGCTGGACGAGTATCCATGTCTTGCCTTCGAGCAGGGAATTGAGAACTCATTTTATCTGGCGGAGGAAATGCTGAGCACCCACCACTACAAGCAGCTCATCCGCGTCAACGACAGAGCGACCATTCTGAACATGATGATAGGCCTTGACGGGTATACCCTCTGCAGCGGTATAATCTGTAATGAACTGAACGGCAGCCAGTACACGGCAGTCAGGCTGAAGGAGAGTGAGCCTATGACACTCGGCTACATCGTGAGAAAAGACGGTGCCCTCAGCCAAACTGCGCTCAGATACATCGAGGAACTGAGCAAATATGAGAGCGGCGTCATTTAGAATCGGTTGATTAGGCACGCAAGGGATATTGCCCCAAAGGAACGTGAATTATGAACAAACAGGAAGTCTATGAATTTTTGAAAAGTCGCGGCATCGCTCACGACATTGTCGAGCATCCTGCCGCATTCACGGTAGAAGAAGTTTTTGCCCTTGATCTTCCGGAGCCGGAGTCATGGGCTAAGAATCTGTTCCTTCGCGATAAAAAGAAAGCGAACTACTACCTGCTCGTCCTTCCCGACGAGAAGCGTGCCAACCTTAAGGCTTTCGCCGAAATCGTGGACACAAAACAGGTAAAGTTCGCTTCCGAAGATGATCTTATGAAATTTATGAAACTGACCCGCGGCTCGGTCACGCCCCTTGGGGTGCTGAATGATGAAAACTGTGCCGTCAAGGTCTACATAGACAGCTACTTCCAAGGCCGCCGCATATCCGTTCACCCCAACGATAATACGTCGTCCGTTTACATGGACTGCTCCGATCTCGTGGACATAATAACGGAACACGGCAATCCGGTCTGCTTCATCAATGCAGCGTGGTAATGAGCATTGTTCGGGATTTGTATTTTATTCTTACTTTTTCTCCTCAGGATAATGTGGGCTGTAAGGTGCATCCTTCGGTGGATTTACAACTCCGGCATGTCCCGGGCCGCCGTAGTGAGCTGCATATGCGGCATCTCTTTCGGCGCGCTGACGAGTTCTGGCCTCTTCTTCAGCGGACGGTTTGAACCCGGTCTTCTTATCCTTTCTCCTTCCGAGGAGCGCATAGATAATGAATGCAACTAAAATCGCCCCGATGATATAATAAGCAA
>JAFTHD010000197.1 GCA_017457585.1 Bacillota bacterium
AAGGCATACAGGGAGAAGGATTTGATCTCATTTTGTGGGATGGTTATGTACAAAGAACAGACGGATCTGCAGTTGTCTGCCTCGTCGAGAAACCATCCATGGCTTGTGCATCAGAATCCGGCAGATACAGAATTTATAAGTATAACAGCGCCGGCAACATAGTATCCGATATATTTGATATATATGGAAAGATAACGGGAAGAAGGCCGGCGATAGAGTCTTTGAAGGGAACGAATCTCTATGCATTCTGCTCCTGGTCGGGAGGGACAGGCTGTAGCACTGTTGCAATGGCTGTATGTCAGGAGTTATCAAGATTTCATGAGATGAAGGTGCTCTACCTGTCAATGGAAGAGCTTGAGTCTACGGGATGTTTTATTAGAGACGAGGGCAACTACAGGACTATGGGATACTACCTGTACAATCTCTTTAAGTGCAGAGGTGGAATCGGTGCCGATAAGAATAAGATAGAGGAATACGCAGGGGGAAAACCTGCAGGGGAGGAGTACAGACCGTTTATGGAAAGTTTCGTCATGCGGGATGATTTCGGCGTGGAAGCATTCAGACCGACAAAAGGAAGAAATCCCCTTCTGGATCTTCATCCTGAGGAGATCTGCGTATTCATAGAGTCTCTAATTAACAGCGGAAGATATGACTCTATAGTAATGGACGCAGGAACAAGCATGTCCGCAGCTGCACTGACATGCCTTGAAATGGCAGAACGGATATGTCTTATTGCAGGGACATCGGGAGATATTGAGAGAGAAAACAATTATCTTCAGTATCTTGTTGCGCTCGCAAGCGAAGACATGATTCGTAAAATGGTTAAAGTTGAAAACATGTCAAAGACCGATAGCGTAGAGGATTATCCCGTCAATCATAACTGGAGAGGCAGCACTTCAATGATCAGCACGTATCTTGCGATAGCGAGAGATAATATATGTTTTCAGGAGGGGAAGGTAAGAAAGGTGCTTCTCGAAGGGAATTTCGGAAATAAAATAAGCAAATTGACGAATAAATTATTAGAACCTCTAGAATAATGTGTTAGAATAAAACTACATATATGCATCTAATATATGTGTCTGATTTATCGCTTATTCTAATCGGTTAAAAATCTCAGGAGAGGGAATTCCGGATGACTGTTGAGTCCATCATCAAAGACATGGCGCTCATAATGATCGTTGCAGCTGTTGTTATCCTTCTGTTCAGAAGGATAAAGCAGCCTGTTGTGCTGGGTTACATCGTTGCGGGATTTCTCATCAGCCCTAACTTCGTCTATCTACCGACCGTAGTAAGTCAGGAGGACCTGACCGCATGGGCGGATATAGGCGTGATTTTTCTGATGTTCGGGCTGGGACTTGAGTTCAGTTTCAAGAAACTTGCGACGGTAGGCAGCAGCGCATTTATCATAGCGATCACCGTTATGGGATCGATGATTTTTATCGGCACCGGAATCGGTTATGCCATGGGATGGGGCAGGATGGACTGCATCTTCCTGGGCTGCATGCTCAGCATGTCTTCTACTATGATTATCCTGAAGGCCTACGAGGAAATGGGACTGAAGCAGGAGAAATACGCACAGGTGGTTCTGGGCACCCTCGTAATTGAGGATATCGCAGGAATCTTTATGATGATCGTCCTGACAGCCTTGTCGGTGGGGCACAACGTATCCGGTATAGACCTGGTTGAAGAGCTGGGGTTCATGCTGGTTCTTCTTGGTATCTGGCTCGTTCTCGGCATATATCTGATTCCTACTTTTCTGAACAAAACGACCAAGATTATGTCAGACGAGATGCTTCTCGTGTTCTCCATCGGTCTTTGCCTCGGCATGGTCATGATAGCAAACGTGATCGGTTTCTCATCGGCTCTTGGCGCATTTATGACGGGATCCATACTTGCAGGTACCGTATACGGGGAGAGGATAGAGCGGCTGATAACGCCGATCAAGGATATGTTCGGAGCCATCTTCTTCGTATCCGTCGGCATGCTCATAGAACCTGATCTTCTCGTTGAATACATCAAGCCGATCCTCATCATAACGGTAGTTACGATACTGGGGCAGTCACTCTTTTCCACGATTGGAATCCTTCTGTCGGGTCAGTCGCCTTATGTTGCAATAAAGGGCGGCTCCAGCATGGTTCAGATAGGCGAATTTTCCTTCATACTTGCCACCTTGGGAATCAGCCTGGGAGCAATCAGCAAGTACCTCTATCCAATCGTGGTATGCGTATCGGTAATCACGTCCTTTACCACGCCTATTATGATAAAGAACTCGGATAGGGTTTACCAGATTGTCATGAAGGCGCTGCCTATGAAGACAAAGATACTCCTCAGAAAGTGGACTTCGGACAGGCAGACGGAAGACGACAAGGATTCAGATTGGCTGAACTACATAACCAGGGTGCTTGCGAGGATCGGTATTTTCTCTTCGCTCATGTTTCTCATATACGTTGTGGGAGTAAGATACCTGATGCCGTTTGTCGAAAGGAACATAACCGACAGCATGGGAGGACAGATCGGCTGCGCTGTTATTATGCTCATCGCTATGGTTCCATGCACCAGGCTCATGCACGGAAGTACGAAGGATGCCCTCTTCACGAAACTTTGGCTGAAGCATAGAGCAAACAGACTGCCGCTACTGACGCTCAGAGCCATACGCATATTCATCGCTGCCTGCTTTATGGCACTGGTGGTGCGAAAGATATTCCATATACCGTTTGCCATACTCGTTGTTCTGGCGCTGATCCCTGTGTTCCTGATTATAAGGTCCGATTATATAAGGGGCGTAGCCATCGACATCGAGCTCAGGTTCATGTCCAACTTCTCTCAGAAGACACTTGACAGAGAGAAGAAGGAACGCGGCGGCGGAAACATGAGGATGATAAACGAATCCCTTTATGTTGCAGAATTCCAGGTCCTTGATCTTAAAAAGAACGTGCGCGTCATAGACCTTACAAAGAGACGGGATTTCCACGTTACCATCATTAAGATCATTCACGAGGATGGCGAGATCGTCAATCTTCCAATTAAAAACGAGATAATACGAAGCAGGGATGTGCTTCACATGATGGGAACCCAGGAAGAGGTTGACGCGATCATGCTCCTGCTGGCTAAGAGAAAGACCATCGAATACACGGACAAGCCTGACATGAATCTGAAGGACTACATCTACGGTCAGACTTTTAGAAATATAGAGCCGGACAAACAGATTTTCTGTATACCGATTAAGGTCAACAGCAGCATGTTCTTCTGCAGAAGTTCCATCAAGACGGCCCATCTCAGGGAGGCATACAGGGCGACAATCATAGGAATCGAGAGGGGAGATCTGCCGATCATAAGTCCTGACGTTGAGACGATCATTCAGGAGGGAGACCTGCTGTGGATACTGGGAACGAAGAGTACAGCCGATAAGATGATTAAGGCAGGGCTTCTCGAAAAGCCGAGAAGAGAGATCACAAGGCGCGGAGTTTAAAGCTTCGCGCTTTTCTTTTGATGGACGCTCTAAAATTGTATTGACAAAAAAACTTAAATATTCTGAATATTCGATTGTGTTGGTAAATTCTGAGTGTTAAAATACTAACAGGTAAAGGTTTATTTATTTTTTCGGGGATAGTTGTATACAAAATGCTTTATACAGATATGGACTCCAGTTCCCCGACAAATGCATAAAGAGTGTATGTGATAAGTGTTTCACAGTATGGAGGTTAGCTTATGGAAAAAATAGTTGGTGTTCCTAAGCAGATACTTCACCATCTTCCGGGAGGCGACTGTAACGGTCTGGGTAAGTGCGGACATGCATCCTGTCAGGAATGTGCAGAGGCGATTTTTAATGAACAGAACCCTGCAATGTGTCCTGCATGCAGTCAGTACGACGTGGACTTCATCGCGTCCCTTCTTGGTGTGGAGACTGTAAAGGTTGAACCAAAGGTAGTCTATGTTAAATGTGGCGGAAGCGCCGCCGGTAAAGAACGTTTTTCCGGCATTTCGTCATGCCTGGAAGCAAAGGAAAAGGGCTTCCTGCCAGGTGAGTGCCAGTACGGATGTACAGGCAACGGAAGCTGCGTTAAGGCCTGTGTATACGGTGCTCTTTCCATCGAAGACGGCAAGGTAACGGTTGCTCACGATAAGTGCAACGGCTGCGGAGCATGTATAGATGTGTGTCCTCAGCACCTGATTGATTACGTTCCGGAAGAGGCAACGAACTTCATCCCTTGTTCCTCTCTCGATAACGAGAACAAGACCTTCGATACCTGCGGCTACGGATGTATCGGCTGCGGTGACTGTGCTCTTGCATGTCCGAAGGGCGCAATCGAGATGGTGATCGGCCACAGGATTGACGGCAGATATGCCAAGATCGATTACAGCAAGTGCGAAGGATGCGTATCCTGTACTGCAGCATGCAGAAGGAAGATCATCATCGACACGATTCACGATCCTGCCGAGATCAAGGACACGGTAGCCTTCGTAAAGTGTATCGGAGGAGCATGGGGCAGCGCCAAGCTGAAGGAAGCTGGATATACAAGCTGTATAGACGTTGAAAAGAACAAGGTGGGACTGGACGCCATGGACGTATGCAAGTATTCATGCATCGGCCTGGGTGACTGCGTAAAGGTATGCCGATACGACGCCATATCAAACCAGTACGGCGTTGCAAACGTCAACACCAACAAGTGCGTAGGCTGCGGCGATTGCTTCAGAGAATGTCCGAAGCACAAGATAGAGATGGTGCCTTACATCGGTGTGAAGCAGAGCGCCTGTGAATCGGCTGCGGATACGGAGAGGAGAATGCAGGTTTGCGGACTTGGCTGTATCGGCTGCGGAGACTGCGCTGACAACTGTCCTAACGAAGCCATCGAGATGATATACGGACATCCGTATATTCACGATGACAAGTGCCTCAACTGCGGCGTATGTAAGTACCTTTGCACGAGAAATCCTTTGATCGAGAGAATCGTACCTGAAAGCAATTCCCTTCAGAGAAAAGCCCTCGCACTGGATGAATAATGGATGAAAGGAGATAGAACCATGAGAGTCAGAAAAACCATGGACGGCAATACGGCTGCGGCTCACGTTGCCTACGCGTTCTCAGAAGTTGCTGCAATCTACCCTATCACACCATCATCTGTTATGGCAGAGAACGTAGATGAATGGGCATCTTTGAACAGAAAAAATATATTCGGAGAAGAAGTTAAAGTTGTAGAAATGGAATCGGAAGGCGGAGCTGCAGGTGCAGTTCACGGTGCAGTTACGGCAGGTGCCCTTACAACCACCTTCACCGCATCACAGGGTCTTCTGCTCATGATTCCGAACATGTATAAGATAGCGGCAGAGGGTACACCTACCGTTATCCACGTTGCAGCGAGAGCAGTGTCCACACATGCGCTCAATATCTTCGGAGACCACTCGGACGTGATGGCCTGCAGGCAGACGGGCTTTGCAATGCTTTCCTCGAGAAGCCCGCAGGAAGTAATGGATCTTGCAGCGGTAGCACACCTGGCTGCAATAGAGGGCAAGGTGCCGATCCTTCATTTCTTTGACGGATTCAGGACCTCCCACGAGTATCAGAAGATTTACACCTGGGACTACAAGGATCTGAGAGACATGCTGGACATGGATGCTGTCAGGAGATTTAAGGCAAACGCACTGAATCCTAACCATCCGCACCACATGGGTTCGGCGGAGCAGCCAGAAACCTTCTTCCAGCACAGAGAAGCGTGCAACACCAACTACGAGAATCAGATAGATGTAATAATAGACTGCATGAACAGAGTCAGTGCAAAGGTTGAGCGTGAGACTCCTTACAAGCCGTACGAATACTATGGAGCACCTGATGCACAGGAAGTGATCGTAGCCATGGGTTCCGTCTGCGACTGCATAGAGGAAGTTGTAGACTACGTCAATGCCAACAGGAACAAGAAGATCGGCGTTCTTTCCGTGAGAATGTACAGACCTTTCTCCGCAAAGCACTTCGTGGCAGAGATTCCTGAAACGGTGAGAAAGATTGCAGTCCTGGATAGAACGAAGGAACCGGGATCTCTGGGAGAACCGCTCTACCTTGACGTTGTTGCAGCCCTCAAGGGAACAAAATTCGAAAACAAGTTCATCGCAAGAGGACGATACGGTCTCGGATCGAAGGACGTGCAGCCGGGAGAT
>JAFTHD010000198.1 GCA_017457585.1 Bacillota bacterium
CATTTAAAACATGTGAGATTGCCATCATCCCCTGCTGCCTCATGACCGGCGCTATGATTGCAGCGATTTTCTTCCAGCTCAACCTTTTCTAACAAAAAAACAAGCCCTGCACTTGACGTCGTGCAGGGTTTGCTATGTAAGGAGAACCCGTTGAAGCAAACTTATGGAATATGCGGCGGCACGGGAGAAGAGCACCGCCGCATCCACGGGAAATAGAAAAATAGGTCGCATAGGCGACATTGTAGAGGAATACGCAAATGGGGAGAACGTGGAACTCCCCAGATATGCGTATTCTTCTTTTTTTATTATACCACAGCCGATATAAAAAGTCAAGGATCAATTTAGACGACTGCAGTACCGTTTGTCAGCTTAGCGCACCATGTCGTCGTGATTCTTCTTGGGCTTGGGCTGTTCCTGCTCAGGGGCGTCGAACTGCTTGTAATCAGCAACGATATTCTGAATTTCCTGCGGCAAATCAGCAAGATACTTGTCTACATCAGCAGCAGACTTGACGAAGGCTTCAGGAAAGCGGCCATTCTCGTCCTTTTCAGAGACATCGCTTGCACGAACGACCGGAGTATCCTTGTATTCGCTGAGTTCTACGCCAATCGGAATGTCGTAAGTATAGATCTTAACAGAATTACGCTCAGCATCATACTTTGCCCATGCGTTAGCCAACGTCTGAGCATTTTCGCCGATGTGTACTCCGACACTTTCAAGCTGCTTATTCAAGTCAGCTGTCAAGGCCAGCATCTTGTTATCCCAACCCTTAAACTGGAATACAGCATCTGCGAGGTCGGGATGGAGGCGGCCAGTATCCTGCATTTCATTCATAATAGAAGGAGCATCGATGTAGGTTCTTGTAGGAGGATTTCCCTTGCCGTTAAATTCTACCAGCACGGCGAATTTTGCTTCCTCATTGTTTTTGCCGTTATTCAGTTCCACCTGTGCATCCGGCATCGTATGCGAGCGAAGGATCACCTTATCGTATTCAGCATCATACGTTGCCCATGCATCTTGTACTTCCTTACTCCCATCCTTGCTCATAACACGGGGAGTGTCGTTGCTCTTAAAATACTGATTAGCCTCATAAGCGAAATCGCTCAGGCCATTTCTTTCATAGCCCTGCACATAACCCTGTGCTTCAACAAAGTTGACAAGAGCCTTAGTAGACTTCCAGAAAGAATTGTTCCCAGAAATCTCGTTCAGCTTTGCATAAACACTGTGTCCGACCTGATTATCCCATGCTCTGCCGCTGCCACGTACAAGTCTTGCTCCATTCTCAACATTTTCTGCTGCAATGAGACTGATGGTAGCATTCGCATCCTTCATTGTGATAGTCGGCTCATACTTCGGAGTTCCGTCGTTATGGAACTGCGGTACTTCCTCCTTTGTTTCCTTATCGTATCTGACAGCCTGCTCTACCTTTACGACCAGCGGAGGGATATAGGTGCCGCCCTCTCTCTTTCGTGCAGAAGGGAGTTTCTGCAGTTCGCCTGCTTCATGTGCCTCGTTGATATCCTTGGCGATATCCTTTGCGACCTGCAGCAGTGCCTCGGAAGCCGCCTTGATATACTCGTTATCCTTTGCAGCTTCCTCCGTTGCCTTGTCGATCGTTGCCCACACTTCCGGCTTCTTCTGAGCATCCTGCTGAGAAGTCGGAGCCTGCGGCTGCTGATCCTGCTCGTTCTGTACGCGGTTCTGATTCCATGCCATAATAAATCATCCTTTCAAATAAATAATGTTTTTATCTTCAGCAGTTTCCTGCCTTTGACCATTTTGGCGCAAGTGCTGGATTCATTCCCTATCTACACTTGCTTTCTTTGCTTTTGCAGGTTTTTGCTTTTCTTCTTGCAGTTCCTGCGTGCGTTCCTGCAAAAAGCTCCGATCGAAAATAGGAGATGCTTCCACATGAAGTCCTCTGTAATCGTTCAGCTCCAACGATGCCAAGAATTTTACTTTCTTGCTTGCATCTACGGGATACGATTCTTGACTATAGCTCCAGTCATTAAGAGATACTGAAACATCTTTTGGCTTTGGTTCATTCGCAGTCGGTTCCTTCGGCACTGCAATAAAGAGCTTCTTCCAATTTGGATTTCCACTCAATCGTGTTGCCTCCTTATGCCTTGGGATTCCTTCCACGACAATAGGCGGCAGTTTCAATCCAGTCCCGATCGGTTCCAACGCCATGATCTTTTGCAGTACATCGCTGCTTCCGATCTCTGCGGGAGACAACTTCAACACCAACTGTTCATCAGATGGCATTCGCTCCATCTCACCCTTATGTTTTTCAATAGCAGCTCTCAAAGCATCAACATCATCCAGTCTGGAGATACCAACAGCATCCCGATGTCCGCCGAACGTCATCTCAATGCCTTCCGCTTCCAGAACGTTGTCCAGAAAGTCCTTCAATC
>JAFTHD010000199.1 GCA_017457585.1 Bacillota bacterium
ACAGCAGAAGAGCTCAAATCGATGAGTATAATCTGGATTGAGCGGGTCTTTCTTCGAAAGAGGACTGATTTCAACAGGGTGTCCCATGACAAAGGTCGGCTGAACAAGCTTATCTTCGACAAACTCTTCCATAAACATCGTCAGAATTTTAAATCTCGATTCATGTCCAGTAATCTCGATGTTGTTTTTGCGGGCTTCTGCACGGTCTTCTTCATCAGTGATATTGGAGAAATCGATGCCGCAGTTCTCCTTGACGAGCTCGACCATCGTTGCACGACGGAACGGTTTTGCAAAATCAAGAGTAACGCCGTTCCGTTCGATGACAGAGGTGCCATTTGCAGCGATACAGGACTCGCGGATCAGTTCCTCTGTCAGATCCATCATATCCTCGTAATTTGCATAAGGCCAGTAGACTTCCATCATCGTGAATTCAGGATTGTGAGTAAGATCCATCCCTTCGTTGCGGAAATCCTTGCTGAGCTCATACACACGCCCCATCATGCCGACGACAAGTCTCTTTAAGTAGAGTTCAGTCGCGATACGCAGATACATATTGGCATTGAGCGCGTTATGGTAGGTGATAAAAGGTCGAGCATTAGCACCGCCTGCCAGGTACGAAAGCACCGGTGTTTCAACTTCAAGCGTGCCGTGCTTTTCGAGGATCTCTCTGAATGTTGAGATGATGCGTGCCCTTTTTCTAAAAACTTCGCGGGCCTCTGGATTGACGATCAGATCAAGATAACGCTTGCGGTACCGGATCTCTAGGTCAGTCAGTCCATGCCACTTCTCAGGAAGGGGCCGAAGGGCCTTCGTCAGCAGGCAGAACTTTTCCACTGCAACTGTAAGCTCACCGCGCTTTGTCCTGAAGGGATGGCCGCTCAGGCCGATAATGTCGCCGCTGTCGAGCCACTTTTTGAAAAAGGTATACTCCTTTTCCCCCAAAGTATCGTAGCGGAAATAAATCTGGATCGTTCCGGTCTCATCCTGAAGATTGGCAAAAGCCGCCTTGCCCTGGCGCCGAAGTGTCATGATCCTTCCTGCAAGGGATAACTTGGTGTCGGGAAGGGCTTCTTCCTCATGAAGATAATCATATGTCTTTCTGATCTGTGATACTGTGCAGTCCACATTCCATTTCTCGTTCTCAAACGGATTGTAGCCCTCTTCCTGACGAAGCCTGTTCAGCTTATCGATACGCTGTCTGAGGATTTCGGTCTCCGGCGCGCCGGCTGCGGTAATATCTGCCATTTATACAATACCCCTTTCAAAGTATGACCGCCAGTCCAAAAGAAGGCTATATGTCGAGTTCCAGTCTTTTGTAACGGCCAGTGTTCTTTTGAACTCAGTCGTTCCCTGTTGCCCCCTGAAAAAGCCGGATATAAAGCGTTTCAAGAGCACCAGGGCTATGCGTTCAGCATGAAGACGATGCAGTGAATCGGCAAAGTCGATCAAAATATCGGCTCGTTTTTCCAAAGAAGGCTCGTCTTCTGTCAATCGCGTATTATACCCTAAAAGCCGCAAAGATTGCACTACCATAAATGGATTCGCCATCGCGCCTCGAGCCGCAATAACAGCAGCACAGCCGCCGTCAAGGTAATTTTTGACATCCTGCGGTGAATAAACATCGCCAGATGCCGTGATCATCCCTGGAAAGCGACGAGCTGCCCCAAGGACTTCATCTCTATCAGCTGCTCCTTCATAACGTTGCGCTGGTGTTCGTCCATGGATCGTGACATTATCGGCACCAGCCTCAAGAAGCTCTTCAGAAAACTGAATCGTGTTCAGAGGATACATACTGTCGGGCATAATCTTGCGAATTTTAGGCCATACCGGCAGACCAAATCCTTTAAGCCTGCGAACCATTTCGGCAGCCGCGCCTGGGAACTGCAGCAGGGCGCTGCCAGCGCCGCGTTTAGTGATCTTAGGCATAGGACAGGCCATGTTGATGCTGAAGCCTGCGTATGAATGCTCTTTCAAACACAGCTCCGCTGAACGGCAAAGATTGTCG
>JAFTHD010000200.1 GCA_017457585.1 Bacillota bacterium
AAGGCAGGCTTTGAACGTGTACCGAATGAAGCTGTTGGGATCCGACGACAGTCCTGTCAAGACGGGAACGGCAACCCTTAAGGACGCCGTTTCTGAGGCTATGAGGGAGTGGACCTCAAGAATCGACGATACCCATTACTGCCTCGGTTCCGTCATGGGACCACATCCTTTCCCTACCATCGTAAGGGATTTTCAGGCTGTCATATCAAAGGAGACCAGAGCGCAGATACTGGAAAAGGAAGGGCGTCTGCCTGACGCTGTGATTGCCTGCGTAGGCGGAGGTTCCAATGCCATCGGATCCTTCTATCACTTCATAGACGACGAGGGCGTGAGGCTCATAGGCTGCGAGGCTGCAGGAAGGGGCGTCGATACCTTTGAGACTGCTGCAACCATCGCTACGGGAAGCCTTGGCATATTCCACGGCATGAAGTCCTACTTCTGTCAGGATGAGTACGGGCAGATAGCGCCCGTTTATTCAATAAGCGCGGGGCTTGACTACCCGGGCGTAGGGCCGGAGCACGCCTATCTTCACGATATCGGAAGGGCAGAGTACGTTCCCGTAACAGACGATGAGGCGGTGGAAGCCTTCGAATATCTGGCGAAGCAGGAGGGCATCATCCCTGCAATCGAATCCGCTCACGCAGTTGCTCACGCGCGCAAAATTGCGCCTGAAATGGATAAGGACAAGATCATCGTCATCACCATCTCGGGACGAGGCGACAAGGACTGCGCAGCTATCGCAAGGTACAGAGGGGAGGACATTTATGAGTAACATAGGCAAAGCGTTTGAGAATGGCAAGGCGTTCATACCATTCATAACCTGCGGCGATCCGGATGTCGAGACCACGAAGGCTGCCGTTCGTGCTGCTGCAAGAGCAGGAGCGGATCTCATCGAGCTTGGGATCCCTTTCTCTGATCCTACGGCGGAAGGCCCGGTGATTCAGGGGGCGAATATCAGAGCACTGGAAGGCGGCATTACGACGGATAAGGTGTTCCAGCTTGTGAAGGAACTGAGGACGGATGTGGATATTCCCATGGTGTTCATGACCTATGCCAACGTGGTATTCTCATACGGGGCAGAGAAGTTCATATCACTGTGCCGTGAGGTGGGTATAGACGGACTCATCCTTCCCGATCTGCCATTTGAAGAAAAGGAAGAGTTCGCAGATATCTGCGGTAAATACGGCGTCGATCTGGTGTCGCTGATTGCGCCTACATCGGAGAACAGAATCGCGATGATCGCAAAGGAAGCGGAGGGCTTTATCTACGTGGTTTCCAGCCTTGGCGTCACGGGAACCAGGACGGAGATCAATACGGATCTCGCTTCGATCGTTGCGGTGATTCGTGAAAATACGGATGTGCCGTGTGCCATAGGCTTTGGAATTTCAACGCCTGAGCAGGCTGAGAAAATGGCCGGGCTTGCAGACGGTGCCATCGTCGGGTCTGCTATCATAAAGCTGCTGGATCAATACGGCAGGGAAGCACCAGACCATATATATGATTATGTAAAGTCCATGAAGGAAGCCGTCCTGCGCGCGTAGGTTGTTGCAGGAGGGCCGAAGGCGCCGGATTTGCTGGACTGATTCAGAGCGGCGTGGTATGATTGGGCTGTCACTGACTGAGATTTGACAGAATTATGAGGTTTACGGAGGTAAGGGAACATGAAAGTTTTGCTGATTAACGGCAGCCCGAACGAGAAGGGGTGCACAGGTACGGCGCTTAAGGAAGTTGCAGACACGCTTATTCAAAACGGCGTCGATGCAGAGGTAATGTGGCTCGGTAAACAGCCTATGCAGGACTGTATCGCATGTCACAAGTGCCAGGGAGGAACAGGCTGCATATTCAAGGATGTGGTAAATGAGACGGTCGACAGATTCGATGAGTTTGATGGACTCGTTGTAGGCTCGCCTGTTTACTACGGAGGGCCGACGGGAAGACTCACATCGTTTCTCGACAGATTCCTCTACAGCGGTGGTCAGGAAAAGGCAAAGAACAAGATCGCGGCGTCGGTTGTATCCTGCAGAAGAGGCGGCGCAACGTCGGCCTTTCAGAGGCTCAATCAGTTCTTCCTCATGTGCAACATGCACGTGGCAGGCTCCCAGTATTGGAATCAGGTTCACGGCTTCACGTCAGAGGACGTGGTTTTGGACGAAGAGGGCATGCAGACCATGAGGACCCTGGGACAGAACATGGCCTACCTCATTAAGGCGAAGGCAGCCGCAGAGGAGGCAGGTATCGAAGAGCCTGTATACGAAGAGCCTACGTACACCCACTTTATACGATAAATTGATTGACAAATAAAGGATATTTGCATATAATTGAGAACGGTTATCAATTTAATTTTGAGAATTGTTCTCAATTTTTATTTTGCAGAGAATCAGGAGACTGCCGGAGCATTTTGCCAGCAGCATGGCACAAGGGAAAGCAGGCAGGCTCTAATCTATTTCAGTAAAAAGGAACCAGCATGACGACGAGATCAAAGTACAGAACGAAGCAACGGGAAATACTCATAGAATACTTTAAGGAAGCTCACGGCGGTCACGTGACGGCCGCAGACGTGTACGATTACTTCGCCAAATCCGGCTCTCCCATAGGGCAGGCGACGGTGTACAGGCAGCTTGAGAGCCTGGTTGATGAAGGTGTGGTAAACAAGTACATCATAGACGGCAACAGCCCGGCCTGTTTCGAGTACGTAGGTTCGGAGAGCCACTGTGAAAACGATGTTTGCTTCCACTGCAAATGCGAGCAGTGCGGCAAGCTGATTCACATGCACTGCGAGGATCTGGAAGGAATCGAAGAGCACCTTTACAGTCACCACCAGTTTAAGCTGAATCCTTTGAGAACCGTATTTTACGGGATCTGCGAGGACTGCCTTGCAGCGGAGAGCAGATAGGAGGATGAGATGAAGAAGTTCAGAAGATTGGCAATTGCCGCCCTTTTCGTCCTCGTTACGGCTGCCATGCTGGCAGGATGCGGACGCCAGGAGGACAGCGGGGAGACGGAGGATGCCGCCCTCAAAATCGTCACAACCATCTTCCCTGAGTACGACTGGGTGATGAATGTGCTCGGCGATAACCCGGCAG
>JAFTHD010000201.1 GCA_017457585.1 Bacillota bacterium
AAGATGATGCTGGCTAAGGGCATCGATGTAGAAGACGCAAGAGACTACTGCCTCATGGGCTGCGTAGAACCGCAGAAGGCAGGAAGACTTTACCAGTGGACTTCAACATCATATACACAGTGGCCAATCGCAATCGAGCTTACACTCAACCATGGTGTACCTCTTTGGTACGGTAAGCAGGTTACTCCGGATCTTGGCGATCTGTGCAACTACAAGACATTTGAAGAATTCGATACAGCCGTTAAGGCTACAATCGCATACATCACCAAGTGGACCTCTGTTATGACAGTTATCTCACAGAGAGTACACAAGGAACTGGCTCCAAAACCTCTCATGTCCATTATGTTTGAAGGTTGTATGGAAAAGGGTCGCGGAGTAGAATCCGGTGGTGCAATGTACAACTTCGGACCTGGTGTTGTATGGTCAGGTCTTGCAACATACGCTGACTCAATGGCAGCAATCAAGAAGCTGGTATTTGATGACAAGAAGTACACGCTGGATCAGCTGAACGAGGCTCTCAAGGCAGACTTCGTTGGATACGAGCAGATTCAGAAGGATTGTCTGGCTGCACCGAAGTATGGTAACGACGATGACTACGCAGACTTCTTCTGTAACGACATCATCGACTTTACAGAACGTGAGCACAAGAAGTACAAGACATTGTACTCCAGACTGTCACACGGAACACTGTCAATTTCCAACAATACACCGTTTGGTCAGTTGACAGGTGCATCTGCTAACGGCCGTAAGGCATGGACTCCGCTCTCCGATGGTATTTCACCAACACAGGGTGCGGACTACAAGGGCCCTACAGCTATCATCAAGTCAGTTTCCAAGATGGCAAACGACAACATGAACATCGGTCTTGTACACAACTTCAAGCTGATGCCTGGTATCCTGGATACTCCGGAAGGCGAACAGGGTATCATCACGCTGCTTAGAACAGCATGTATGTTCGGAAACGGCGAAATGCAGTTCAACTACGTTAACAACGAAGACATGCTGGCTGCACAGAAGGATCCGGACAGCCACAGAGATTTGGTAGTACGAGTTGCAGGTTACTCCGCATTCTTCACAGAACTCTGTAAGGATGTACAGGACGAAATCATCAGCCGTACAATGCTGACCAAGTTCTAATAAACGATAATAACTTATAGTTGATTAACTACTTCAGGAGAAGCGCAACATGAGTGGTAAGAATGGAGATGCGATCGAGCGAAGAGCGGTCATATTCGATATCCAAAAATACAATATGCATGACGGCCCCGGCGTAAGAACGCTTGTGTTCTTCAAAGGTTGCCCGTTAAGGTGCAAGTGGTGCGCTAATCCTGAAGGTATGCAGCGCAAAATTCAGGTTATGTTTAAAAAGGACGCCTGCGTATCATGCGGTGCCTGCGTTCCTGTTTGTCCTGTCGGCATCCATCAGATGGGTTCGGACGGACATTATATCGATCGCGGCATCAATTGCGTGGGATGTAACCAATGTCTGGACGCCTGCCTGTACAACGCACTGGAAATCTGCGGAGAGACCAAGACCATCTCTGAACTGATGGACATCGTCAGAGAAGACGCTGGTTTCTACAACGTATCCGGTGGAGGCGTAACCCTGGGCGGCGGTGAATGTACTGCACAGCCGGAGGCAGCTCTCTCGCTGCTGCAGGCGGCTAAACGGGAAGGAATCAATACGGCTATTGAAACATGTGGCTACTGTAAGCAGGAGACCATTTTGAAACTGGCCGAATTCGTTGACCTGTTCCTGTTTGATGTCAAACATTTTAACTCAGACCGTCACAGTGAACTGACCGGAGTGCGCAATGAGACGATTCTTGACAATTTGAGCACCCTGCTGAAGAACCGTTACAACGTCAAGGTAAGGATGCCGATGCTCAAAGGAGTTAATGATAGTCAGGAAGAGATCAGGAATACCATGGAATTCTTAACACCGTTTAAGGACATGAAGAATTTCAAGGGAATAGATTTGCTTCCATACCACAAGATGGGCGTAAACAAATACGCACAGCTTGATATGGAGTATGCAATCACGGATGAAGTGAAGCTTGGAGAAGAGGATCTCGACAGAATCGAAGGGTGGATCAAAGAGTACGATATACCCGTATCCGTGATCAGGCACTAAAAGAGAACAGAAGGGTTAGATGATGAGCTTTTTGGAAAAAGGGAATCAACAACTAAATCGTGTGATCGAAGAATCAGTGCCTGGCAAGCAGGTGACGATAGCGCATGTTATCGCGGCACCTGTTGAGGACATTTATGAGCGTCTTGGAATCGATAATCTGGGAGCCATTGGCATACTGACCCTGTCGCCTTATGAAACGGCGATCATTGCGGCAGATATAGCAACGAAGGCAGCCCAGGTGGAAATCGGATTTCTGGATCGTTTCACCGGATCTGTCGTGATTGCAGGAGATGTTGACAGCGTTGAAACTGCGCTTTCAGCCGTCACACAGACCCTCCACGATCTGATGGACTTCACTACCGTTCAGGTGACTAAGACATGAGAAGAAAAATCATGGTTATCGGTGCCGGCAGATCAGGGAAGACATCTCTGGTCAATGCCATTAACGATTATCACGGCCGCCTGAGAAAAACGCAGGATATGATATTCGGCAAGTACACCATCGACGTCCCTGGTTCGTACCTTGAGAACCCTTGGATGTACAAGCACCTCATATCTGCTGCACAAAACAATGCGGGACACATTCTGATTCTTGTGGATCAGAGCAATGTTACCGAAATATACTCTCCGGGGTTTGCCAAAGTGTTCCGGTGCCCGGTGACCGGCGTCATTATGAAAGCCGATCTCCATCCGGAAAACAGACGCATCTGTGAGAAACAGTTAAAAAACATCGGAGAGGAACCTCCTTATTTCCCCGTTAGTCTGACGGAGAATAGGGGAATCGAAGAACTAAAGAATCATTTACGAGAGTTTATGATTGAAAGGGACTAAGATCAATGAGATATATTACTGAAGAAGATTTAAGAACGATCTACAAGGTCAAACCGTTTACCAGTTACGAGATCGAAACGGGTACACGACTTACACCTGGTGCCAGACAGTTCCTGCAGGATCGTCATATCGCCGTATATTCGGCAGATGGAACGGCGATGCATGAGGGCGATGGCGTAGTGGTAGGTCAGTACAATCGTAATCGTTCAAACGGGAACGGAACACCGGATCTTCTGAACAAGAAACGTCTGGAAGCAGCCATAAGATCGACAGGCGCGTTGTTTTTAAAGACGGCGAGCGATCTTCTGGACAGAGATCCTGTACTGGCGCAGAAAGTACTGGCACTCGGCGACAACTTCAATGACATCAGTAAGATGTCAGAGGAGGGACGCAGTTTCCCGGCTCTTTCATGTACGCCTTGCTCAGGGATTAACGACGGGAATTTTTCCTGTGAGACAGGTGACTGCTTTGCGATCACAAGCTTTCATATTCAGATGGCGAAGGGAAGAGAGATTTTGCTTTTGCATGAGCTCAGGTGCAGCCTCTACGAGTTCCTCGTAGTTCTCATGGAGACCCACTGCACCAATAAGGAAATACCTGAGCGTGTAAATCAAATCATTAACCAGCTTCACCAGATGATATGTATAGCGTTCGGAGGGGATGGATGTCAGAGAAAAGCTTAAATTTTGATTACTGTGACCAGCTGGTTGAAAAGTTCGAGTACGTAGTAGATCATCCGAAAAAATCCAAAAAGAAAGACCCGATTTATTATACAGGTGTCGATCTCGGTACTGCATGCGTCGTAGTAGTAGTACTGGATGAGGATTTCGAACCGGTTGCCGGAGCGTATAAATACGCGAGTGTTGTGCGAGACGGCATGGTTGTCGATTATGTCGGAGCGATTCACATCGTAAGAGAAATGAAAGAAAAGCTGGAAGAGGCGCTCGGTGTAGACGAACTGATCTATGCGGCGGCAGCAATCCCACCGGGAACGGAGAACGTTGACGGTGGAGCCGTTGCAAACGTTGTCCGCGGAGCAGGATTTGAAGTCAGCAACGTGCTCGATGAGCCGACAGCTGCCAATCAGGTCCTTAAGCTGAAGGACGGAGCAGTCGTAGACATCGGCGGAGGTACCACTGGAATCTCCATCATCGAGAACGGCGAAGTCGTATACATCGATGATGAGCCGACCGGAGGAACACATTTCTCTCTCGTACTTGCCGGTGCTTATAAGATTCCTTTCGAAGAAGCTGAACTCTATAAGCGTGACGAGAAGAATCACAGAGAGATATTCCCAGTAATGGGACCGGTGATTGACAAGTGTGCCACCATCATCAGAAGGCAAATCGAAGGCAGGAACGTAGATTCCATCTGTCTGGTAGGAGGAACCTCCTGTCTGACGGGTATCGAAACGGCCCTCGAAAAAAGGCTGGGAATTCCGGTTTACAAGCCTAAGAATCCGATGTTCGTGACACCGCTCGGCATAGCGCTCAGCTGCAAACAGGAAGAAATGTATTGATAAGCAGAAAGGAGCGCCATGGATTTCAGGATTATTAAGACGCCGTCACAAGGAACGATTGATATCCTGATGCATCGAAAGAGCTCCCCGAGGGACACCAAGCCCGAAAACATCGACGCAGTAGGACTGGTACAGGGGAAGCTGATTGAAATGGTCGTTGCTTCGGATATCGCCGAGAAAACAGTCGGCGTTACAGTTGAGGATATTCGCGGCAGTTGTCCGCAGAATATGATTATGTTAGCTATATTTGGAGATACCGCATCCGTTGAGGCCGCCATCAAGGCGATACAGGACGATGCGAGAGAACGACGAAAGGAGGGTGTATAGAGATGCTTACAGCAAAAGTTGTAGACAACATCTGGTCGACGCGAAAGACAGATCTGCTGAACGGATTCAAGCTTATGCTCGTTGAAGTAATCGGCGGTAAAGACGAAGGTCTGAGAGTCGTTGCGGCGGATAATGTTGGTGCCGGAGTTGGCGAGCGTGTTCTTGTCACTCTTGGTTCGTCAGCAAGAAGGATGGTCGGTGAAGATTCGATTCCTGTAGATGCAGCAATCGTTGGTATCATCGATGAGGATTGCGAGTTTTAAAGGTTGGAGAGTGAAAGATGAGTTTGCTTGATCAGGTTAGAGACGCTGGGATCATTGGAGCCGGAGGAGCCGGATTCCCGACCCACGTTAAACTGAACGCAGAGGCGGATTACATCCTCCTGAATGGTGCGGAGTGCGAACCGCTTCTCCGTGTGGACCAGCAGATCATGGCGATGTTTCCTGAGGAGATCATTCGCGGTTTTGAAATGGCAGGTCGCCAGGTCAAAGCCGGTAAAGCCATTATTGGAATCAAGGGTAAGCATGGAGACGTCATCCAGATTCTGGAGGACACCATATCAAGACTCGGTCTTGGGGACTATGTATCCGTAGGGATTCTGCCAGATATTTATCCGGCAGGAGACGAACAGGTGCTGGTTTATGAACTTACCGGCAGAACTGTTCCGGAGACAGGCATTCCGATCATGTGCGGTTGTGTCGTAATGAACGCAGAGACTGCTCTGAATGTATATCTCGCATCTCAGGGGAAACCGGTGACGGAAACCTGGGTAACACTTGCCGGAGACATTCCGGAGAGAAAAACATTCAAGGTACCTGTAGGAACGCCTGTTATGGATGTGCTGAAACAGTCAGGAATCAGTGATTTCTCGGATTATGAGATCATTGACGGTGGCCCGATGATGGGACCGCTCCTTGCTGACAGAGAAGGTTCAGTCGTAAAGAAGAATAAGGGTTACGTGATTCTGAAAAAGAGTCACCCTCTGATTCAGAAGAAATCATGTACACTGGATCAGGCACGCAAGGTGAACAGGGCAACCTGTGAACAGTGCCGCATGTGTACAGACCTTTGTCCGAGGTTCCTCATAGGACATGATATGGAACCTCATAAGACAATGAGGATAACAAATTACGGGCTGGAGGATATTGAAGGCAAAACGATGGCACAGCTTTGCTGCCAGTGCAACCTTTGTGAATACTTCTCCTGTCCGGCAAATCTGCATCCGCGCTTGAACAATCTGCGTCTGCGTAACGAAATGATGGCAGAGAAGATTAAATATCAGCCGGATAAAGAAAAGAAATATGAGGCGCGCAAGTCGAGATCATTCAGGCTTGTTCCAAGCAAGCGTCTGATCGCAAGACTGGGGCTGAAGGCCTTTGATAAGCCGGCTCCGGTAACGACACAGACAGTTGAGACTGCAGAGGTAAAGATCCCTCTCAGCCAGCATGTTGGCGCACCTTGCACACCGCTTGTAAGAGCGGGAGACATGGTAAATGTAGGACAGATGATCGGACAGATTCCGGAAAAGGCACTGGGTGCACCGATTCATGCCAGCATTCCGGGACAGGTCACAGAAGTTACAGATAAGTATATTGCCATAAGGAGGGTATGAAAATGCGAAGAGCGATAGGAATGGTTGAATTTACCAGCATTGCCCGGGGCATCTACGTAGCGGACCAGATGGTTAAGGTTTCAGAAGTTGAAATCGTATCCTCTACCACTTCCTGCCCAGGCAAGTACATTACGATCGTAACAGGAGATGTGGCTGCGGTCGAAACATCAGTCAGACTTGGAGAAGAGCTTGCAGAAGAATTCTATGTTGACTCCATCGTGATCCCGAATGTAAGTGATTCAGTATTTCCTGCAATCACATGTGCAACGATGCCGGATCATATGGAAGCAGTAGGAATTATGGAATCCTTCTCGCTGGCATCCATGATTATCGCTGCCGATGAATGTCTTAAGGCAGGCGAGGTTGAAGCCATTGAGCTTCGTCTCGGCAACGGTATCGGCGGCAAGGCATACTTCACATTCACAGGTGAGGTTGCCGCAGTGCAGTCAGGCGCAGACGCCGGAGTGGCGATTGCAAAGGAAAAAGGACTGCTTGTCAATGTTGAGGTGATTCCGTCACCTTCAGATAGATTGATTGAATCATTATTGTAGGCCAAGAAATCAATAGGTTATTGATGAAAGGATGTGAAAACTGATGAAAACCTTACTCACGGAGAAGAGCATCAGGGAAATCATCGCTCAGGGTCGCACATCGGTATGTATCGATGAGAACACGATTGTGACTCCGGCAGCACGTGACGCAATTAAGGCAAATGGTCTTGAAATAGTAGATCATGCAATTGCGGCTGATCCGGTAACAACAATCTCCGCTTCTGTACCTGCACCGGCAGCTCCAGCAGCCGCAGCGGCACCTGCCGCACCTGCTGCACAGCCATGCGGAGAAGCACTGAGCAGTGAGATGATTTACAATGCTCTGAAGAAGATGACGGAACAGGGACTCCTGAACGGATGCTTCGAGAACCTGACCTCCGCATCAGCAGCCGCTCCGTACAATGCAGAGAACGCCAACGGATTTAAGCTTGTACGCGGCAGCGGAATCAAAATGGAAGTTCTGGAACTGGAAAACCCTGCAGACAACGGCAAGGTTCAGTATCAGGAACTGATCGGCGCTGATGTAGACAGCGCAATGAACGCCGGATTTATGACGGTAGATCAGTGCACGTTCAACTGGGATGTTGAACCACAGGAGATCTACTACGTTGTAGAAGGTAACATGACTGTTACAGTAGACGGCGTACCACACACGGCATACCCAGGGGACTGCCTCTTCATTCAGAAGGGTTCCAAGGTTGTATTCAGCAGTGGCAATACCAGAGCGAAAGTATTCTACTGCACATATTGATCGTTACTAAACAAAATAAAAGTAATTCTATAGCAAAGGAGAATTCAAAATGAAAGCACTTGGATTTATTGAAACTAAGGGTCTTGTACCTGCAATTGAAAGCGCCGACGCTATGCTGAAGGCAGCAGAGGTTACTCTCGTTGAGAGAACATTCGTTAAGGGCGGTCTGGTAACGATCACCATCGCAGGTGACGTTGCTGCTTGTAAGGCATCCGTAGATGCTGCAGCAGCCGCTGTTACAAGAATGGGTGGAGAAATTGTTTCAACACACGTTATTCCTCGTCCACATGAAACTCTGGATGGTCTTATCGTCAAGCATGTCAAAGAAGACGGCGAAGACGAGGAGGATGATTAGGCGACTCGCCTGATCCGGAAGATACACCACCTGAACCAACGGTGAAGGAACCGGAAAAGGCACCTGAAACAGAAGAACCTGCAAAAGAACCTGAAACACCTGAGAAGCCTGCAGAGGAACCGAAACCTGTAGAGGCACCGGCAAAGACATCGGAAGTGAAATCGGATGTTAAGGCTGAGCCTCCTGCAAATCGAGAAATGCTCGATGCGATTGTTGAAGAACACGGTATTGATGCAGCAATCGATGCGCTGAAGAAGGTGAAGGTCGTTGATCTTAGATCGCTTGCAAGAGAGTATAACGGTGAATTCGGGATCGCAGGAAGAGAAATCAGAAATGCCAATAAGACGATACTCATCGAAGAGTTCAGAAAGTTCTTTACCAAATAGAGAACGACAAAATGGCAAGGAAACAAGACTAATTAAGGAGGAATAACAGTATGGACAACATGGATTATGATCTTCGTTCTGTACAGGAAGTAAGAGATATGGCGAACCTGGGTAATATTGCTACTCAGCAGCTTGCTACTTACACCGAAGAGCAGATCGACAGAATTATTGTCAACATGGTCCGCGTTGCTGAGGAACATGCTGTAGAGCTGGCACAGATGGCAGTTGAAGAAACTGGCTTCGGTAAGGTTGCCGATAAGACTTACAAGAACCATCTGGCGTCAACAATACTGTATCAGTCAATCAGGAACATGAAGACTGCCGGAATCCTCGAAGAGGACACGGTAAATGGAATCATTAAGATAGCAGAACCTGTAGGATTGGTAATGGGTATCATTCCATCGACAAACCCTACATCAACGGTTATTTACAAGGCAATCATCGCAATTAAAGCGAGAAATGCAATTGTATTTTCACCACATCCATCAGCAGCAAAGTGTACCCTCAAGGCTGCACAGCTGATGGCAGATGCTGCCGTACAGGCAGGCGCTCCTGCTAACTCCGTAGCATGCATCAGCATGCCGACAATGCAGGCAACTGATGAACTTATGCACCACAAGAATGTTAAGGTCATCATTGCAACAGGCGGCCCTGGAATGGTAAAGGCAGCATACAGCGCTGGTAAGCCGGCACTGGGTGTTGGTGCTGGTAACTCACCGGCATACATCGAGAGAACAGCCAACGTTCAGAAGGCTGTTACAAACATCATCACGAGTAAGAGCTTTGACTACGGTACAATTTGCGCATCTGAGCAGTCAATCATCTGCGAAGAGTGCAACAAGGACGCAGTAATCGCTGAGTTCAAGCGTCAGGGCGGCTACTTCATGTCAGAAGAAGAAACTGACAAGGTTTGCAGACTTCTGTTCAAGAACGGCCACGCAATGAACGCTAAGTTCGTAGGAAGAAGCCCACAGGTCATCGCAAATGCAGCAGGCATCAGCATTCCTGAAGGTACGAAAGTACTGATCGGCCCACAGGGCGGCGTTGGAGATGGATATCCTCTGTCATTTGAGAAGCTGACAACTGTACTTGGATTCTATGTAGTTAAAGATTGGCATGAAGCTTGCGAACTTTCTAAGGACCTGCTTCAGAATGGTATCGGACATACAATGAGTCTGCATACAGAAGACAGAAACATGGTTCTGGAATTCTCAGCTAAGCCAGCTTCAAGAATCGTTGTTAATACAGGAAGCACTATGGGTGGCGTAGGTGCCAGCACAGGATTGGCTCCGGCATTCACACTTGGATGCGGTACATGGGGCGGAAGCTCAGTATCTGAGAACGTAACACCACTGCACCTGGTTAACATCAAGAGAGTTGCTTATGGTATCAAGGACGTTACTACGCTGATCGAACAGGATCCGACTTGGACACATACTCCTGAGCTTCAGAGAATCGGCGCTTATGTACAGGCACCGGCACCGGCTCCAGCATACGCACCAGCACCTACATATGCTCCGGCACCAGCACCTACATATGCACCAGCTCCAGCTCCGGCTCCTGCATACGCACCGGCACCGGCTCCTGCACCAGTTGCAAACAACTCAGGATTCGTTTCTTACAGCCCAAGCTGCGGAGGTTGCGGTACACCGTTCAATCCTTCAAACGTGCTGAATGCTCCATCACCTCAGGATATTCAGGGACAGGGCGTAACGATTCCGGTAGCACCTGCGACTGCACCAGCTCCAGCTCCGGATTTGACAAAGCCAATCGACACACAGCAGCTTAACGCAATGATCGAATCAATGACGAAGGCTCTGAGAGGAGAATAGTATGGCACAGGAATATGAAGCTTTACTGAAACAGATTCTGGAAGCGGCTGCCTCCTACAATAACGGTGGCGCTGCGCCGACTGGATGTGCACCAGCACAGAATCAGCCGTGTGGACTGGAACCTATTCCGGTAGGGATATCCAACAGACATATTCATCTGTCACAGGCAGACTTGGATACGCTGTTCGGACCAGGCCATGAGCTGACCAGGATCAAGGATCTGAAACAGCCGGGACAGTTCGCCTGCAAAGAGACACTTACAGTAGTTGGACCGAAAGGTGCAATCGAAAAGATTCGTGTTCTCGGACCGGTTCGTAAGGCAACGCAGGTTGAACTTTTACTTGGAGATTCATTCAAGGTTGGTGTTAAACCACCGATCAGAATGTCCGGAGACCTGGCAGGGACACCTGGGGTAACTCTTGTAGGCCCTAAAGGGACTGTAGTCCTGTCAGAAGGCACGATGGTTGCACAGAGACACATTCATATGACTGCAGCAGAAGCTGCGGCATACGGCGTTCACGACGGCCAGATCGTATCCATCGAATTCGGTGGAACGAGAAGCGGTGTTCTGAACAATGTGGCCATCAGGGCCGGAGAAGGTCATGCGCTGGAATGTCATGTAGATACTGAGGAAGCCAATGCACTGGCAATCACTTCAGACACGACATTTAAGCTTATCAAGTAAACGGTAATCAATACACATATAGAAACATAGTAAATGAACAGTTTTCAGAAACAGGAGGAAACTAAAAATGGCAAAATATGATGCATTAGGAATGATCGAAACCAAAGGTCTGATTGGCTCAATCGAAGCAGCAGATGCTATGGTTAAGGCTGCAAATGTTTACCTTATCGGTAAGAACTTCGTTGGTGGCGGACTGGTTACAGTAATGGTTAGAGGAGACGTTGGCGCTTGCAAGGCATCCGTAGATGCAGGTGCTGCTGCAGCTCAGAGAGTAGGCGAACTGCTTCACGCTCACGTTATTCCAAGACCTCACATCGAAGTTGAAGAGATCCTTCCGGATCCTAAGAACCCTCAGCTTCCAGATCAGGGCTAATTCTTATCGGATTACAAACTCCAGATAGAACATGATATTTGGCGCAGGCAGGAACCCTGCCTGCGCTTTTTTCACAAGGCTATTTTGCATTTCCACAGGGATGGTTAGCTGATAGCTTAGTTTGTTGTAATCTGAAAGGATAACTTGAAATGAATAAGAAGATACTGGTTCTGACAGGCAGCCCGCGTGAAGGTGGAAACACCGACCAGTTAGCGGATGCTTTTATTCGTGGTGTCCTTGAAGCAGGCAATCAGGTGTATCGATTCGATGCAGGCAGAAAGCAGGTCGAGCAGTGTGTAGGCTGTGAGACATGTGCTTCCAGCGGCATGTGCGCCGTATATGACGATTTCACAGAACTTGCAGATTATATGAGATACGCAGATGCCATCGCGATCTTTACACCGCTTTACTGGTACAATTGGCCAGGTAAGCTGAAGTCAGCGATCGACAGATTTTATTGTTTCTTCTGCTCGAAACAGTACACAAACATCAAGGAGAGCATACTCGTAGCCTGCGCTGGCGACACGAAAATGCATATCTTTGAACCGCTGATTGGAGCATATGAGAGGACAGCGAAGCTCCTTAAATGGGAAAACAAAGGTCACATTGTTATCCCAGGAGTCATGAAAGCAGGCGAAATTCAGAACACACCTGCTATTGCAGGAATGGAAAAGATCGGAAGATACTTTTAATCAGGGAGGATAAATATGAGTACGATGGAGCTTAAAAAGAACCTCTATTGGACAGGGATCCTGGATCCGGATCTGGAAGTATTCGACATCATTATGCATACCGATTTTGGTACGACGTACAATTCGTACCTGCTCAAGGGCAGCGAAAAAACTGCTCTTTTTGAAACGGCGAAGGAGAAATGGGCGGATGAGTACATCGCTCAGCTTCAGACGCTGGTTAACATTCAGGATATAGACTATCTCATCGTCAACCATACGGAACCTGATCATGCAGGTACGGCTGAGCGCATCATAGATCTGAATCCTGGAATCAAACTTGTAGGAACACCAACAGCGCTTGGATTTATGAAGGCTGTAAGCAACCGTGAATTCAGTTCGATTCCGGTTAATGACGGCGATATACTGCCGCTCGGTGATAAGACTCTGGAATTTATCATCGTACCGAATCTCCATTGGCCGGATACGATGTGGACATACATCCGCGAGGACAAGGTGCTGGTTCCATGCGATTCCTTTGGAAATCATTACAGTCATCCGGGAATACTCCAGTCTACCGTTACGGACATAGACAATTCCATGAGGATGATGAAGTATTACTACGATAATATCATCGGACCATTTAAGCCGTACGTTCTCGATGCACTGGAAAAGATCAAGGATAAGCAGATCGACATGATCTGTCCGGGTCACGGACCTGTTCTTGATACGGATATTCCGCACTGGATCGAAGTGTACAGAGAATGGTCAACGGAGATTAATCCAAATCAGCATCCTGTAGTTGTAATGCCGTATGTGGCAGCTTACGGATATACGAAGCTACTGGCAGACACGATCTCAGAGGGAATCCGCAAGGCATGTCCTGATGTGGAAATCAAGGCATATGACATGGTCTATGCGGACGCTGGTGAGGTAGTAGGGGAGATGTACTGGGCAGACGGTCTGCTCTTCGGTACACCGACCGTTCTCGGTGAGGCGCTTAAGCCGATCTGGGATCTTACCACATCAATCTTTGCAGGCACACACGGTGGTAAGCCGGCATCCGCTTTCGGCGCATATGGATGGTCAGGTGAGGGCGTTCCTCATCTGATCGAGCGACTCCATCAGCTTAATATGGATGTCTACAAAGACGGTTTCCGCGTTCAGTTCAAGCCTTCAGCAGTTGAACTGCAGCAGGCCTTTGATTTCGGATACGGATTCGGACTTAAAGCAAAGGCGCATTGGGATGCAAGCAAGGCTCCTGCAAAGTCCGCACCGGCAGCAGGCGGCACACAGGCATGGAAATGCCTCGTTTGCGGAGAAGTCGTATATGGAGATGTTCCACCGACTTCATGTCCGATTTGCGGAGTTGGACCTGAGCAGTTCGTACCTGTAACGGTGGCAGATACGGGATTCACCAGCAATGAACCTGTTAACATCGTAGTAGTTGGCGGTGGCGTTGCCGCTCTTACTGCAGCAGAAGCAGCAAGAGAAAGAAATAAGGCGGCAACCATTGAGGTCATCACCAATGAGGAACTACCTTGCTATAACAGGCCGATGCTGACAAAGAATATTCTGGCAAAACCGGACGTACTTGGGTTTATAACCAAGTCACCGGAGTGGTATGTCAATAATAATATTATGGTAACCTTCGCAACAGCAGTTACCAGCGTGGACCCGGCAGCTAAGAGAATTACCCTGTCTGACGGATCTTTCAGAAACTATGACAGGCTCGTATACGCTGCAGGCGCAGAGAGCTTCGTACCGCCGATTCCAGGTGCTGATCAGCCTTTCGTTAAGGTTATCCGCAAGGTTTCTGATGTCATTGCAATCCAGAACATGCTTCCACATGTAAACGATATCGTTATGATCGGTGGCGGCGTTCTCGGACTTGAGGCTGCTTCAGAGTTTATCAAGACAGGAAGAAGGGTAACCATCGTTGAGATGGCACCGCTTCTCATGGGAAGACAGCTCGACGACAGGGGATCAAGATTCCTTAAGGCAGCAGCGGAGACGAAGGGGATCCGCGTGATCACCGGTGCAAAGATTGAAGGCATCGATGCAGACGGTGTAAGGCTGAGCACTGAGAAACTGCCGGCACAGCTTGTCATTCTTTCCACTGGAACGAAGGCAAATCTGCAGGTTCTCAAGGATGCAGGCGCAGATGCGGAACGTTTCATAAATGTTAATGACAGAATGGAGACTTCACTGCCAGATGTATATGCTGCAGGTGATGTAGCCGCATGCGGCGGAGTATCCATAGGTATATGGAACCAGGCCGTAGAAATGGGACGTGTTGCCGGCGCCAATGCCGCAGGAGACAGCCTCGTATATGAGGGCATCACTCCGGCAGTCAGCTTCACGGGATTTGGGATTGATTTGTTTGCCCTTGGTGATAATGGCAAGAAAGAAAATGAAATTTATAAGACAATCGAAGTAGATGATCCAAGGACTTTGACCTACAGAAAGTTTTATTTCCTCCACGATGTTTTCGTAGGAGCCGTAATTATCGGAGATACGTCCATCAGCGCAAAGGTGCTGGAGGCTTATCAGAATCATGCTGATGTTGAAACGGCTATCGCCATGTTTCACGGGTGGAAGTAGAATTAAAATGGGGAACAGACAGTAGTGTGCGAGAGAGGCGAACATCGCCTCTCTTTTGTTATCGTGACAAGAGCCCGTAGTAACGCTGTCTCCTGTAAATACGTTGTAGATAAATTGTAGTTAAAGAGAATGTTTACCAGAAAAGAATCCTTTTTTCAGATTTTGGTAGTTTTTCACCATATTATCAATTCTGATGTCACATATGGTAATAATTCTAACGATTGTTGCCTCTTTCCTACCATTTTTTATCTGATTTTTTCGTATATGGTCGAAGAGCGTCTTGTTACAACCATAAATGAATTAACTATTTCGTTTATGGTAAATAATCACCATATTTCACAGAACGCGTCTGATTTTGGTAGGTGATATTTGGATGACTATAGGCCCTTCGAAAATCGACTTCTCTGAACCCATTCGTAATTGCATCCGGTGATAGAATTAATATTTTTCTTCGTTCTAAAGTGTTGCGCCGCGGCAGGGCTTCATTTGCTGTGAGGCAGCAAGCACCTCAGCTTTTTGCAGAGAGTCATGCCCAAAGAAGCTGACAAATACTTCGAAAATATCCTTAATGTAATCCGGATTCAATTTGATATCGCGAAGAATCATCTGCAGCGTTGTATCGGAACGGAATACCAGTTCGCTCGTAATGTAGACCTCAATTGGTACCGTATTCTCAACAGGGTCGAAGGCACGACCGAGACCAGCCAGAGCGGGGAATTCGGATGCAAACTTATTCTGGGACGCCATCATCAGTGGAACAATCTGCTGAATTAGAGAATGAATCTCAGGATCTGACGGAAGCTGGGACGTATCCTTCATATAGGCGTATCTCTCTGCCATGAAGTTCCTGTCAGTATGTATCGCAACGGTAAGGTCGCTTCTATATAAGCCCAGCGTATCAGAGTTCATGGCGCTGTGCTGGCTGTAACGAACCTGATAAAAGGCCTCAAACTCTTCTTCGTCAAGATGTTTTCCTTGCGCAGTGCGCATTTCACGCATCATGTTCCATTCCAAATCAACGATCTCGTAGATAATCGCATCTCTGAGAGCATCTGCTCTGATGTAATCGCGCTGGCGTTCCAGTGTAATCTCATTCTTGTTTGCCATAAGAATCCTCCTGACTATCAATTGCAAGTTGATTATACCACGAAAGTACTGTCAATCAGTAGATTGTTATTGAATTTAAGTTATCCTTTACCGTTGGAGGCTGTACGGCCGCATGAAAAAACCCGCACCAACGCAGGGTTTTCCGTACACAAAAGGGGATGCCGCAGGCATCCCCGAATTTGTCTTTTGTTTGAGCAGATATCTTATACAAGACCCTGTTCCATCATTGCGTTTGCAACCTTCTCGAAACCAGCGATGTTTCCGCCCTGTACCAGTGCATTCTTGTTGCCATAGTACTTTTCGCCAGCGTTTGCACAAGCCTTGTAGATGTTGATCATGATCTGGTGCAGCTGTGCATAAACATCTTCGTGCTGATAAGCAGTGTGACCAGCGTTCTGTCCCATTTCGATACATGAGCAAGCAACGCCGCCAGCGTTTGCAGCCTTAGCAGGACCAACTGCTGTCAGGTTGTCCATCAGGTAAACGAGTGCATCGTTCGTTGTAGGCATGTTAGCGCCTTCGCAGTAGAACTTAGCACCTGATTCTACGATGTTCTTAGCATCTTCCATGTGAACGTCGTTCTGCATAGCGCAAGGGATGAACAGGTCAACCTTAACATCGAAATCCTTGCATACGCCCCAAGGCTTCTTGCCAGGAACGAATGTAGCACCTGGGAACTTCTCTGCGTAAGGTGCGCAGATGTTCTTTCCGGATGATCTCAGGTCGAGGAGGTAAGCAACCTTTTCGTCAGTTGAGATACCGTCTGGATCGTAAACGTATCCGTCCGGACCTGAAATTGTTACGCACTTAGCGCCAAGCTGCTGCAGCTTCCAAGCTGAACCCCATGCAACGTTACCGAAACCGGAGATAGCAACAACTTTATCCTTCATTTCTTCGCCGTTAGCCTTCAGCATTTCTTCAGCATACCATACGATACCGAATCCAGTAGCTTCAGCTCTTCCCAGGAGTCCGCCGTAAGGGATTCCCTTACCAGTCAGAACGCCTTCATATCTATCAACGATTCTCTTGTACTGTCCGAACAGGTATCCGATCTCTCTTCCGCCAACACCAAGGTCACCAGCAGGAACATCAGTGTAAGGTCCGATGTGTCTGTACAGCTCAGTCATGAATGCCTGGCAGAATCTCATTACTTCTGCATCTGACTTACCGTTAGGATCGAAGTCTGAACCGCCCTTGCCGCCGCCGATAGGGAGGCCAGTAAGGCTGTTCTTAAAGATCTGTTCGAAGCCCAGGAACTTGATGATTCCAGGATATACGTTTGGAGCGAATCTCAGACCACCTTTGTAAGGTCCGATTGCGCTGTTGAACTGGTATCTGTAGCCCTTATTAACCTGTACTTTACCTTCGTCGTCAACCCAAACTACTCTGAAAGTGATTCCTCTTTCAGGCTCAGTCAGTCTCTCGAGAAGAGCAACTTCTTCGTACTCAGGATGCTGTTCAACGATAGGTCTCAGTGATGTGAGAACCTCTTCAACTGTCTGGTGGAATTCAACTTCACCAGGGTTCTTCTCTTTACAGAGCTCGATGACTCTTTCAACATAATCTGCCATAATTCTTCACCTCTTACAAATTAAAATTACGCAATATTACTTTTGTTTTTGTGATTAAATAATAACACTTGCATATAGCGCAGTCAATGAGGTGGGGGGAAGTGCAAATTTTCTGTTAATTGAGCGGTTGATGCTCTAAAACCTTTGAAATTCCTTTATTTTGTGGTATACTCTATTCGTCTGCGGAGTAATTCTGCGGAGCTTAAATTTAGCTTAAAATGATGAGTGTAAGGAGGTGAGCAGACGTGATTGAATCAATGGAAATGGACGAAAAAATCCAGCAGTTTGAAGAGGACACGGATAAGATTATTGAGCTGCTCGACAACCGCTCTTATTTTAAGGCAAAAGAAGAAATTCTTAAATATAATGAGGTTGATATCGGTGAGATTCTCGAGGAAGTCCTTGAGAGACTCGGCATACAGAAGACCATCATCATCTTCAGGATGCTCCCGAAGGACATATCCGTAGAGGTGTTCTCCTACCATCCAAGCGACGACCAGCTTGCAATCATAGACGGAATTACCGATAGAGAAACTTCCTATCTTGTAAACGAGCTGGACTTCGACGACATGATCGACGTTCTGGAGGAACTTCCAGCCAACATAGTCGATAAGATTCTCGAAAAGACGCCGAAGGAAGAGCGTAAGCTGATCAACACCTTCCTCAACTATCCGGAGGGCTCTGCAGGGAGCCTGATGACCCCTGACTACATCGGTCTGAAAATCGGCATGACCTGCGGCGAGGCCATCGCCTTCATCAAGAAGGTGGGCATGGACACGGAGACCATCTACACCTGTTACGTCAAGGGCCTTACGAGAGATCTTGAAGGAATCGTTTCCCTCAGGTCCATCATCACCAGCGACGAGGATACGCCGATAGCCGACATCATGAACGACGACTACGTTTATGTAAACGTTCACGATGACCAAGAGGAAGTCGCTGAGACTTTCAAAAAGTACGGTTTCCTGGCGATTCCGGTGGTCGATAACGAGCATAAGCTGGTCGGCATCATCACGGTCGACGACATCATGGACGTCATCGAAGAGGAGGCTACAGAGGATATCGAGCGTATGGCCGGCGTCATGGACGACTCGGACACGGAGTACCTGGATATGGGCGTTTTCAGGCACGCGCGAAACAGACTGCCGTGGCTGCTTTTCATGACGGTTACCCTTATGATTACCGGATTCATTCTCACAAAGTTTGAACTGGTGCTCTCCCAGGTGATCGTTCTCGTTTCCTACCTGCCGCTCCTCATGGGAACGGGCGGAAACGTTGGGACACAGGCGGCATCCCTCATTATACGAGGTATGTCGGTAGGCGACGTGGATACCAGGGATGCGCTCAGGGTGCTTTGGAAAGAGTTCAGGATCAGTCTCGTCATCGGAATCGTGCTCAGCGCCTTCAACTTCTTTAAGATACTGCTTCTGGACGGTGAGAGCGTGCTCATCGCGGCGACGGTTGCCATATCCATGATTACCATAGTAACTTTCGGTAAACTGCTCGGAAGTATGCTCCCGATAGGCGCAAAGAAGATCGGCATCGACCCGGCGCTCATGGCAACACCGATGATTCAGTCCATATCGGACATGGTGTCGTCCACGGTTTACATGCTGATTGCGGCGGTTGTTCTGGGAATCACACTGTAGAAGGTGCCGAATGAAGGTATCGAGGCGTGCATACGGCGTTTCAGCTTTGAACGAAGGGCCGAGCAACAGACGGAACATGATTAAGCGGATTATTAAGTTTTCACAAAAACTTCATAATTCGCTTGTTTTTTATCCTATATTAATATAAAGTTAGTGCAGTGTGTGAAAAAGGACAACGCACATGACTTGTTTGTATGGTACTGATGTAGTTATGAAATGGAGTGAAGCTTATGTCTCATGAAGCGCTTATTTCTGTGCTCATCTTTGTAGCTGTAATGGTCGTAATCATTACCGAGAAGGTTCACAGAGCAGTAGTAGCAGTAGGCGGAGCAGTTCTTCTCCTGATCCTTGGTATTCTCGATATTCCAGAAGGAGTGGGGTATATCGACGCGAACACCATAGGACTTCTGGTGGGAATGATGCTCTTCGTAGGTGTTGTAAAGAACTCGGGCATGTTCGAGTATCTGGCAGTGAAGTCGGCCAAGATTGCCAAGGGAGATCCGTGGAAGATGATGGTTCTCTTTATGATCATCACGGCAGTGTTCTCGGCACTTCTTGACAACGTAACGACGGTTCTCTTGGTAGGCCCGATGATGCTGGCAATCTGTAAGGAGATGAACCTGAATCCTGTGCCTTTCATCATGACGGCCATCATGGCCTCCAACGTAGGTGGTACTGGAACCCTCATAGGCGACCCTCCTAACATCATGATCGGTTCTGCAACAGGACTTACCTTCGGAGACTTTATCATAAACGACGGCCTTATCATTGTAGTAGTCATGGTGGCTACGGTTTTCTTCTTCAAATTCGTATACGGAAGGAAGCTGAGCGCTACGCCTGAGGCTATGGAGAGCGTCATGCACATGGATGAGAAGCTGATGATTAAGGACGCGATTCTCCTTAAGAAGGCAGTAGTCATGATCATTCTCATCGTTGCAGGTTTCGCACTTCACGGTGTTCTGGGCCTTGAATCCTCCATGATCGCGCTGGCAGGAGCTACGATTATGCTCATCATCGGTAAGCAGGACGTGGAAAAGGTGGTGCTGGATGTTGAATGGCCGACCATCATATTCTTTACTGCACTGTTCATCGTCGTTGGTGGTATGGAGCATACGGGCGTGATAGACCTTATGGCGGATGAAATCATGAAGTTTACGGACGGTAAGCCTGTCATGACCATGATGATCATCCTCTGGGTATCGGCAATTCTGTCATCGACTCTGGACAACATCCCGTTCGTTGCGACCATGATTCCGCTCATTCAGGCAATGGGTGCAGAGGGGATGGACACGATGCCGCTTTGGTGGGCACTGTCCCTTGGCGCATGTCTCGGTGGCAACGGTACGCTCATCGGCGCGTCAGCCAACGTAGTACTGACAGGTATCAGCGCAAAGAACGGACATCCGATCACGTACATAGAGTTCCTGAAGATAGGATTCCCGAC